>JANNRN010000222.1:0-3659 GCA_031401375.1 Phyllobacteriaceae bacterium
CGGCCGGGTTCCGGTTCTTTCGGGACTGGCCGAAATAACACTCGACGCAGCGAAAGCCAACGCCAGGGCCTATGAAGGATTTGGAGCGCAAGGTTTGATGGTGTTCCCGAGCCTTGGCTATAAAACCGATCCGCGGGAAACCGCCGCATGGTACAAGGAAATCGCCAAGACATCGTCACTGCCCATCATGATCTACAACAACCCGATTGCCTATGGTGTCGATGTCACCTGCGACATTCTAAAAGAATTGGCCGATACGCCTGAGATCGTGTGCATCAAGGAAGAAACCGGGGACATCCGCCGGGTCACTGACATGTATGTCGAGTTTGGCAACCGGTTCAGCATCTTCTGCGGTGTCGATGACCTCATTGTCGAAAGCTCGGCGCTGGGTGTCACTGGCTGGGTTTCCGGCATGACCAACGTCTGGCCCGCCGAGTGCGTGCAAATTTTCAAACTCTGTGCCCAGGAAAAATTTGCGGAAGCACGCAAACTCTATCACATCCTGACCCCGTCATTCCATCTCGATACCCATGTCAAGCTCGTTCAATACATCAAGCTTGCCGAGCATCTTGTTTATGGAGCGCCGGAGTGGACGCGAGCGCCACGCTTGCCGCTGGTCGGCACGGAGCGTGAGTTTGTCATTGGCACCATCAGAAAAGCCATCCATGCCCTCAAGAACAACAGTCCGAAGGTCGCATGAATAGTCGACCAAGTTGCCGGGACCAGACACCGGCGGGTTCTCAGCGGCATCGCCCGCGCGGGCGCCCTGCCAAAATCCTCCTCGGGCGGCAGAACAATGTGCCCCGCAGCCAAACTCTGCAACTTTAACATTGGGTTTCCCGGCGCACCAGCTCATCACCAGCGAGCCGGGAAACTCAGGCGTCAGCTCACACGGCGGAACCGGCTGGCGTCAGACTGATCAGAGCCGTAAGTGTCGGCGTCAGGATCGAATTTGTCCCATCCGCTCTTTCGATACTCCGCGCCAAGCCCAATCGGATCAAGCGGCTGGTGCTTGTCGAGAATGGCGTGCACCTTTTCCGCCTGATTGTCTTCGGCCTTGACGGACAGGAGCGATCCGCCGCGGCGCAGCGCTTCGGAATAGACATGCGCATGCTCATCGGGAACACCCGCGCCGACAAGCGAACCGACAATTCCGCCCGCTGCGCCACCGGCAGCCGCGCCCAGAGCGGTGCTGGCAAGCCAGCCCGCCGCAACTACGGGACCGACGCCCGGTATCGCCATAAGCCCCAGTCCTGTCAGAAGCCCGGCGGCCCCGCCGACAGCAGCGCCAATTCCCGCGCCCGCGCCCGCTTCAGTGCCTTCTTCCGTGACGTCGCCGTCACCTGCATCGTTCTTTCGCGCCACAAGACTTATCGCCGAGGGGTTGATGTTGGCCGCTTCAAGGTCGCTCACTGCCTGCTTGGCGTGACCGTAATCTTCAAACACTTTGGTGATCAATTGCATTTGTTTGACTTTCTCTGAGTTGATTGAGGTTGTGTTTACTGGGCGACGACATTGCCCTTGTAGTCGACAGCAACGTTCATGCTTTTGCCGTCTTGGGTGGCGGTGCCGCGCCAGATGCCTTTGTCGTCCTTGGTCATTGTGGAGGGCGCAGACATCCCGGCGGCAATGACCCGGTCTTTGGCCTGCTCTTCGGTGAAGCTGTTGGCGCCTTCCAGCGGCGCGCCTTCATCGACTTTGGATGCGGCAAAAACATCGGCCATGCAATTTTCCTGGAACAGGGCCTCATTCATTATGCCGTCCGCAGGCATAGGCTTTTCGGCCATCCTCATCCATGCGGCGTAACGGTCAGTTTCTGTGGCCGTAAGCGTGCCGTCAGAATTGACGTCAGCCTGTTTCCACATGGCCATGCATTCAGCATCCGTCATTGCAAGCGCAGGACTGCTCATGAAAAGGCAGGCAGCTGCGGCAAGAAGTTTATTTTTCATCGTCATTCCTCTTTTTTCAGAATAGGTGATGACCGCACAAAGTACGTATCGGCAGCATAACGCACCGGGCGCTTTTATGTTCCGCGCAGCTGCGATTGAAAAAGCGCTGCCGCCTCTTCATTCTGTTTTCAGGAACTTTCCCGCGGTGACTGCGTTGTTGAAACAGCGGCAGGCGGAAAGCCTTTAGCTTGGCCCGTGCGCTCGCCGCTTGAAAACCCGCACATCAGGAGAGACGCGATGACAAGCACGACCGACAAGATCAAGGGCGCGGCCAATGAGGCCATGGGCAACGCCAAACAAGCCGCCGGCAAGGCGGTGGGCAATGACCGGCTTCGCGCCAAAGGAATGGTTCAAGAGCGCAAAGGCGAAGCGCAGCAAGCCGTCGGCAAGACCAAGGATGCTGTGAAGAAGTTTGTCGACAAAGTTTGATGGGGCGCTCTGCCCATCGTCAAGAAAAAGCGGCTGTCGATGACGGCCGCTTTTTTGTTGGGAAGAAGGTTTAGACAGACGCGGGCTTACGCCGCCTGCTTGTTTGCGTAGGAATCCGCCAGCGATGTCAAATCTTCATCGGTCTTGGATTCTTCGGCCAGCGTTTCCTCGAGCAAAGCTTGCGCGTCTGTCATGCCGAGCACTTTTGCCCAGCGGCGCAGCGTGCCGTAGCGGGTGATTTCATAATGTTCCACTGCCTGCGCAGCAGCGATGATTGCCGCATCGCCAGACGGCGTGTTGGCAAAGTCTTTCAACACAGACTCGCTTTCCTTGAGTATTCCTTCAATGGCGTCGCATTTCACGCCTTTTGCCGGCTTTTCAATCATCTTGAAGACATTTTCCAACCGGGTGACATGCGTTTCGGTCTGGCCCTTGTGATGTTCAAACGCCTTTTTCAGTTTGTCGGATTGCGCGCCTGCCATCATTTTAGGAATGGCTTTCAGAATTTGCTTTTCGGCATAGTAGATGTCCTGAAGCGTATGATGAAAAAGCTCATCCAACTTCTTTTCTTTGGCCATTTGGCGTTCTCCATTTCGCATGTTTGCCGGACATGAGCGTCCTGCGAAAGGTAACGCGTCAATTGATTTTCAGTTCCATCCGGCAATTGCTTGGCGATGATGACCATAGATCAGCATGGAAGGACCATGTTCCCGGGAGTTCGGCCGTATCAGAGTCTGCCGGCCCCAAGGCGGGTCTGGCTTTCAGACTCTGAAAGGCCAAACGGAACCATTTTCTTCGCTGCGAGTTAAGCATCGGCACAGCTCGCTTCAGTGCGGCGCACGCGCGCCTGCGCTTTGCTGCAAGATCGTTTCGGAAAGAACATTCATGCACGGACTCATGGAAAGGTTCGCCCGGCGAACAGTGGCCATCTGGGACGACAGCCAGCCTGTGAGCGCGGAGTTGTTTGGCGCCGAGCGGGCGCGCCAGCATGCGCGCAGTCTCGCGGCGTCACAGGCCATCACACTGCGGCCGCTGCGCGTGCACTCAGTCATTGACCGTCTGAAAGACAATGCTGGCGCACTGTTGCAATCCTACAAGGAAGTCTCCGAAGCCATCGCGCAGGGCAAAACTGTCACACCTGCGGCAGAATGGCTGATCGACAATTATCATCAGGTTGAGGAGCAGATTGCGCAGACGCGCGCTGACCTGCCGCAAGGTTTTTATGATCAGCTGCCCAAACTCGCCGACGGGCACCTGGCAGGGCATCCCCGCATATTCGGT
>JANNRN010000223.1:0-1556 GCA_031401375.1 Phyllobacteriaceae bacterium
ACACCAAGGCCGAGCACCGCCGAAAGGACGGCCATCTTTTCCGCCGTTTCCGCCCGCTCACGCAAGCGAAACTGATGACCCCCGGCAAGGTGGCCAGTCTCATGGGCAAGGACGCCGATGATCTCGCCCGGAATCTGCGCCCGCATGATGGCCCCGGTATTGATGAAGATGCGCCGCCCCGACACAAAGGCGTTGAACGAGGGGTCGTTGATCAGCACGATCTCGGTATTGGAGTTAAGCCCCGCCGCTTTCAGGATTGGCCGCGCATAATCGCGCATCAAACGCTCAATTTCGGCATCGCGAATAATCGCCGTGCGGCCCGCCTGCTGGGATTTCGCCGGCACGGAAAAGACCAGCGCCACGGCAAGGGAAAGCGCCATACGGCCAATCAGCGGCCGGACAATGCTCAGGAAGGGATTTGCGCAATTCATGATGGTTGGTAACCCACCCGGCCGTCCGGGAAAAGAAGTTCCGCACTGAGGAACGAAATTGTGAAGGGCATGGTATTGGGGCAAATCTGCGGCCTTCCCCAATTTGGAGGGGGATTTGATACCGCAGCCTTACCAAGCCAGTCGAACCGGGAACGCAGCCGGGGTCATTCGATACAGGTTCCAGGACCTTGATTGAAAAGAAAAACCGGGCGGCTGCCCGGTTCGTTCTCTGGGGCGTTTCCGTGAAATGCTGATACGCTCTAGAAAAAGCTCTTGCGCTGCCACCAGCCTGCCTTGCGCGGTTTTTCCTCGGACCCATCACCTGAATCCGCCAATGGCGCAATAACGGGCTCGATGGCCTGTTCCACCACTTCGGCGGCAGCCTCCTGTTTGGCTGCGGCGCGGCGGGCCCGGGGCTTCTTTACCGGCTCAGTAACGGGCTCGGCTTGCGCCACAGGTTCGGCCACACCGGCGGGCGCCTCGGCAAATGCCGCCGGCTTTTTCGCACGGCTGCGCTTGGGCTTTGGCGCCGGCTCGGCGATTGCATCAGCCGCTGGAGTCTGCGCTTCAGCAGTTGCAGGCTCGGCTTCGACAGCGCCGCTGCCTGGTGAAACCTCACCGGCTTCGCTTACTGGAACTTCGTCTTCGCTGCGCTGGCGGCGTCCGCCGCGGCGGCCCCTGCGCCGTTTTTTGCGCTCGATCTCGCGTTTCTCGGGCGTATCCAAGAGCTCGCCGCCGGCCGTGGCCTCAGCGTTGGCATCGGCTTCGCCGGTCCCGGCTTCTGCATCAGCGGGCTCCCGGGCTACACTCGGCTGTCCGCCATTTTCGCCGTCCTTGCCACGCCCGCGCCTGCGCCGCCGCCGCTTGCCGCGCCGTACTTCGCCTTCGCGAACTTCTTTCGATTCGTCACCGGCAGGGGTTTCAACATCTCCTGACAAGTCAGCTGAAACCTCTTCCTCGACCTCTTCATCCGCCGGAATGTCGGGATCCGTTTCATCGAAATCCGGCAGCGGCGACGCCTTGGGCGCACCGGGCGTGCGCGTTGACGCCGGGCCTTTGTCGATGGCTAAATGCTGGCTGGCGACACTGTCATCCGCCTCAATGGAAATGTTGAGGCCAAACCGG
>JANNRN010000224.1:0-6752 GCA_031401375.1 Phyllobacteriaceae bacterium
AATCATTTGCCCGGTGACGGATTTTGCGGACCAAAGATACCTGATGGTTGCGCCAAACTCGGCAAGCTCTGGTCCGCGTCCCAGTGGCAGGCGTTTCGACTGTTCCTGAAAATCAGCTTCGCTTTGCCGGGAGTTGGGCAGGGTTGGACCGGGTCCTATCGCATTCACTCTGATATGCGGTGCAAACGTCTGCGCCATTGTGCGTGTCGCGGCCCAGAGCGCCGTCTTGGAGAGTGTGTACGAATAAAATCTTGGCGTCAGCTTCCAAACCCGTTCGTCGATGACGTTGATGATCAGACCGTTTTCGCCAACCGGCAACTGCGCCGCAAAGGCTTGCGCGAGGAAAGATGGCGCCTTCACGTGCAGGGCCAGATGACGGTCAAAAATGGCCTCGTCCAGAGCGTCGGCTGAATCCTCGTCAAAGGTCGAGGCATTGTTGACAAGCAATGAAACGCGGCCGGCCTTGTTCTGGACCTGTGGAACAAGCGCGCGCACCTGGTCCATGTTTTCCAGATCAGCCTCGAAACAAGATGCGACGCCGCCGCGCGAAACAATGCCGTCGGCGATCATTCGGGCGTCCGTCATCGAGCGGTTTCCATGAATCGCCACCGCAAACCCGTTTTGCGCCAAATCCTCGACAATCGCGCGGCCGATGCGCCTGGCGCCTCCGGTGACAAGGGCGAGAGGGCGGTTGGTCATGAGGGCAAGCCTGACTTAGAAATGGAATGGATTCGGCAAAACATGAGAACATATATAACGCGCTCCTGCGCCAAATAAAGAAAGCCGGCGGCCTCTTCCCGTGTCTGCTGCCAATAAAGCGCGCGTTAACGCTTTGCTAACCAGGACCCAGTTTCGCCGCTCTTGCCTCATTCTCTCCTTTTTTTGTGCACGCTCCCGCCAGATTGCTGTGGCATTGCGACGGGTGGACGGGACACCCGGCTTCTCGATTTTGAGCGGCTGCAAAGTTACAGGAGTTTGTGATGAGGACGATGAGATTTTTGACGGCCGGCGTGCTGGCATTTGCCGCAACGACAGGATTTGCCCGCGCCGCGGACATGGTGGATGAAGTTCCGCAGGCGCCGGCGCCTGTTTTTGAGGAAGCGCCAAGATTGGGTTGGGCGGGCGCTTATGGCGGCGTTTACGGCGGTTACGGCACCGGTACCTATGGCCAGGACGTCGATATCGGCGCGAATGGCTTCCAGGGCGGCGTGTTCGGCGGCTACAATATGCAGAACGACGGCATCGTTTACGGGCTTGACTCAGATGTCGGCTACGGCGGCGCCAAGGGCAATGTCGGCGCAGTCGAGGCAAAGAAGGGCTTCAATGGCGCGTTGCGTGCCCGGCTTGGCTATGATCTCGGTCCGGCAATGATCTATGGCGCCGCGGGTGGAACCGCAGCCAGCGTCAAGGCCACTGACGGGCTGGTCGACGACACCCGTATACATCTGGGATATACTGTCGGCGCCGGTATTGACGCAAAAGTCACCGACAATGTGTTCGTGCGCGGCGATTATCGCTACAACGTCTTTAACGACAAGAATTACGCGCTGACAGCGCCGGCAAATGTCGACCTGAAACAGCACGACATTCGCCTTGGTCTCGGTCTGAAATTCTAGTTCGGGCACAATTCACGCGCTTACAGCAACAAAACTTGACGGCCGGGGCTCAACCCCGGCCGCTATTCATTTAGGCAGAAGCGCGGCAAGTTCCGGAAACTTCACCGAGAACTTCGCCAGCCAGCGTTTGAGCTTTGGCCGGCCCTTCGACCAATCGGGAAAGCGCAGGGTAAGGTAAGCCAGACATGCGGCCAGCGCGATATGCCCCGCGTGAATGCGTGCCGGCAGTTTGGGCGCATTCGCTTCCAGGTGATCAAGCCCGCGGCTCACCTTCGACCATTGCTTGTCAATCCATGGCTGGTACTGCTTCTCTTCCGGCCGCTGGCGCCGTTCGTAAACGCAGGCGATGGCGCAATCACCGATGCCGTCGGCCAGCGATTCCAGCATTTCCGCCTCCAGCCGCTTGTCCGGGTTTCTTGGAAATGCCTTTCCGCCAGACACGCGGTTCAGGAACTGGGTGATGACCTTGGAATCAAACACGCCGCGTCCCTCATCGGTCACGAGCGCCGGAATCTTGCCGAGCGGATTGGCCGCAATAAGCTCAACGGGCGTCTCGTCGGTCTTCATCAGCACCGGTGTGAAAGCATAGCCGACATGGGTCGCGACCATTCTTGCCTTGGCGGCGAAGGGCGATGCTGGTGAATACAGTATCTTGGGCATGTTCATCCTTTCACTATTGTATCGGCGGCATTTCGACAGCACGCGCCCTGCAAGCCCGCCGGTCCACTTCCCGGCATTGCCGGAACGCCAAATCTTTTGTCAGACAGACCCTAACCTCGGTCAGATACCTGCCGTCGCAGATGGCGGCAAATCCGGCCGCGTGCAAGCCCGGATTTGCGTTCAGGAAAGCCGCCTCGACCTTCAACGGCGCAACGCTGACGGAACTTGGCGGCCAATGGTATATGTCAGGAATGCGAACAGCGTCCGCCGCGGCGCGCAGCGTGTCGAAGTAGTCGCCTTGGCTGAGACCCGAACAGGTGCCGTGCTTGCGCCATTGATATCGGGCGAGGCTGGCGGATGGCATCACTTCTTTGATGCGGACCAGAATTTCGCGATCAACGTTGTTCGGTGAACCGATGGCGCAATCCGCCGGGAAACCAGTCTCGAACTGCGGCCACAGGCCGTGCACGGTAAATCCCTTGGGCTTCGACAATTTGCATTGCTGGGGATCGGCGCCTTGGCCTTCCCGCGCGCAGTAGCTGGGCGACCACGAAAGCGCGAGCACATAAAAGTCAAACCCCGTTCCGGTCTGCGTCCGCGCTGCGGCTTGGGTCTCGTTTGCCCCGATTTCCGCTTGCCGTTGCTTCGTATCGAACTTTCCTGTGCCAATCAGCGTTGCCGCGATAGCCATGAAACCCGCCACGCCGGTCAGGATGATCCCTGTCCGGTTCACAACGTCTCAGCGCAGGACACGGCACGCATTGTTATAGACGTTCCAGCGGTCAAAGCCGGAAACGCAGAACTCGACATTGGTGCCAATGGAAGCAAAGCCCATGCCGCGTTCAATGAGATACCAGACTGAGCGCTCGCGGCCGTCGGACAATGTAGCTGTCGCCATGCAATAGCGGCGCGCGATCGGCCGCCTTTCGTTTTCGTCAAGGTAGCGGTGTTCATGGACGCGGTCATACGCGGCGATTGACAGGCCTGAATTGTGGTGCACCTCGCGGGCCTGATGGCGGAACTTGCTGGAAATGCGGCTCAATACATGCGGATTGTCGCAGGCAAGCGTCTCATGTCCGAAACGCTGCGATCCAGCATAGGAAAGCGTGGCGGGCGCAAACGTGAGCGGCAATGCGACGGCCATGGCGATCAGGCCCGAAATCAGTCCGCGAGTCATCCTGCTCTCCGATTTGAATCTCACAGCCGCCAGTCTCATAAGGAACGGCGCAAAGGTCAAGGCCTCTCATTCTCCGGCAACCCAGTCGAGTGCAAAACCCGCACCGGAATCCTCAGCGAGCACATCTGTGAGTGCCGGAAGCAAAAACGCAAGTTCGTCGAACAACGTGAAAGGCGGATTGATGATGATCATCCCTGATCCGTCGAGCCTTGGTTCGGTTGACGGCGCGCGTAGGCTAATCTCGGCGCGAAGGATCTTGGCAATTCCGGTTTCCTTCAGAGCGCCGATAAACTTGGCGACAGCTTTGTGATCCTTCAGTGGATACCAAAGCGCATAAATGCCTCCTGGCCAGCGATGATTGGCCCGCCGCAGCCCTTCGATCAGGCGCTCAAACTCGCCGGGCTCTTCAAACGGCGGATCAATCAGCACCAATCCGCGTTTCTCCTTGGGCGGCACATGCGCGCCAAGCGCCAGCCAGCCGTCCAGCTTGATGACACGTGTTTGGTAATCCCCTTCAAAACAGCGGGCGAGGAGCTTTGCGTCCGCCGGATGCAGCTCGATCGCCGTCAGCCGGTCCTGTTTGCGCATGAGGTAGCGCGAGATGCGGGGTGAGCCGGGATAGTTCTCAAGATTTCCTGCCGGGTTCGCTGACTGGACCGCGTGAATATAGGGCTGCAGCAGCACAGCGATGTTAGCTCCAAGCGAGGCATCCATCAGTTTTCCAATACCGCCAAGCCACTCGCTGGTTCGCGCTGCATCGCTCCCCTTGAGTGAGTACAGACCGGCTCCGGCGTGGGTGTCGATGATGCGAAACGCCTTTTCCTTGAGCTTGAGATATTCGATGATGCGAGTGAGCACGATGTGCTTCAACACGTCAGCGAAGTTTCCCGCGTGAAATGAATGCCGGTAGTTCATGGACGGCCTTTTTTCACCTTGTCCGTCCCACCGCAAGTTCGAATGACTTGGAAAAGAACTGTCGTTTTTGCCGGGACCGGTTTACGGGAGATTTGCCGGCTGCTTTCCGGCGCCGTGCGAGGGGAAAATGCCGGGGACCGTTGTCTTGATCGTCTTGTGCGGCGCGTTCTTGCACGCATGCTGGAACGCTGTCGTGAAGTCCGGCGGCGACAAGTTCTTGAACGCCGTGATGGTCGTTTTCATCTCCGGTTTGGCTGCTGCCATGATTTTGCCGTTCCTGGCGCCGCCGTCTGCGTCAAGCTGGCCGTTTCTGGTATTCTCCGCCGGTTTGCAGACGGTGTATCTGGTGCTTGTCGCGCGGGCCTACAGCGCGGGCGACATGAGCCTTGCCTATCCTGTCATGCGCGGCACAGCGCCGCTTTTGGTGGCCTTGGCCAGTGGCCCCTTGATCGGAGAGACGCTGCCCGCGCTGCGCTGGGCGGGAATAGCCCTGGTCAGCGGTGGCATCTTGACGATGGCTCTGGATAGTCTGAGGCCCGGCGGGACGCGGCAGGCCACGCTCACCATCGCGCTTGTCAACGCAGCCTTCATCGCCGCCTATACGGTCACCGACGGCATCGGCGTGCGAAGATCAGATTCGCCAATTGCCTATACGCTGTGGATATTTGTGCTCCACGCAATTCCGATGGTCGTATACGCATTGGCGACGTCCGCCGCGTCCTTTGCCGAAAATCTGAAAAAGCGCTGGCGCGCAGGCACGTTCGGCGCCTTTGCAACGCTTGCCGCCTATGGCTCAGCCTTGTGGGCGATGAGCCTTGATGTTCCGGTTGCCTCGGTCGCGGCGCTGCGGGAAACATCCATTCTTTTTGCAGCGGGGCTTGCAGTGTTTCTGTTCGGTGAGCGGATAGGGCCGTGGCGATGGCTCGGTGTGGCGCTGATCTGCGCTGGCGTGGCGACGATCAGGATCGCCTGAACCACCGTGATCAGCATCAAGCGCGTTGATGTGTTCATCACAATTCTTCGCTTAACCAAGCCTGTTCAATTTTTCCATGTCACGCTAAGTTGAGCTGATGAACCAGGCGCTCAAACACAAAATCGGTCACTCAACCTGCCCGCATGACTGCCCTTCGGTCTGCGCGCTCGAGGTCGAACTGCTCGATTCAAAGACGATTGGCCGGGTGCGCGGCGCCAAGGACCAAAGCTACACGGCGGGCGTCATTTGCGCCAAGGTTGCCCGCTACGCCGAACGAATTCATCATCCTGACCGGCTGTTGAGGCCGCTCATCCGCAAGGGAGCGAAGGGTGAGGGGGCGTGGCAGGAAATCGGCTGGGACGAGGCGCTGGATCTGGCTGCGGACAAGTTTCTGGAGGGCGAACGCAAGCATGGCACAGAAAGCGTCTGGCCGTATTTCTACGCCGGGACGATGGGGCTGGTGCAGCGCGACGGCATTGAGCGGCTGCGTCACGCCAAGAAATACTCCAACATGTTCGACTCATTTTGCACCAACATGGCCTGGTCCGGCTGGTTTGCCGGAACCGGCAAGCTGGCCGGCGTTGATCCGCGCGAGATGGCAAAGTCTGACTGCGTGGTGATTTGGGGAACCAATGCTGTGGCGACGCAGGTCAACGTCATGACCCATGCCATCAAGGCGCGCAAGGAGCGCGGCGCCAAGCTGGTTGTCATCGATATCTACCGCAATTCCACCGTCGAACAGGCGGATATGGCGCTTATCCTCAAGCCTGGAACCGATGGCGCCCTGGCCGCTGCGGTCATGCATGTCTTGTTTCGTGACGGGTACGCCGACCGGAACTATCTTGACAAACACACCGACGATCCGGTTGGGCTCGAAAAGCATCTTCAGGCGAAGACGCCGGAATGGGCGGCGTCGATCACCGGACTGTCCGTGGACGAAATCACCGGGTTCGCCCATCTTGCCGGTTCGACAAAACGCACATTTTTCCGGCTGGGCTATGGATTTTCGCGCCAGCGCAACGGCGCGCCGAACATGCATGCGGCATTGTGCATTCCAGCGGTTTGCGGCCATTGGCAACATGAGGGCGGCGGCGCTTTCCACTCCAATTCAGGAATCCTCAAACTCAACACGACAGAGCTTGAGGGAACGGCTCTGGCCGATCCGGCGATCCGCTCGCTTGACCAGTCGAAAATCGGACGGGTACTGACCGGTGACAAGGAGGCGCTTTATGGCGGTCCTCCCGTCACCGCCATGCTGATCCAGAACACCAATCCGATGAACGTCGCCCCCGAACAAAGGTTGATCCGCGAGGGGTTCAAACGCGAAGATCTGTTCACATTGGTGCATGAGCAATTCATGACCGACACAGCCATGCTCGCCGACATGGTTCTGCCCGCCACCATGTTTCTT
>JANNRN010000225.1:0-3687 GCA_031401375.1 Phyllobacteriaceae bacterium
GACGAAGCTGTTATTCAAATCGGTGCGAATGTCCTCGCCCAGAACCTTCACGTGGTAACCCGCCGGAATGTTGCGCCCGAATACCGTCACCGCCCCGCCATGAACGGGGATGTTGCGCAGTGCGGAATTGTCCTTGTCGGCGTTCGGCCCGCTGATGACGCCATCTCCAGCTGCTGCGCTCGAACCTTTCAGGAGGATCAGTTCAGTTTCGTCGAACCGGCCCTTGGCATCATAGACGCGGAAGACATAAGCCATGTCCTCGTCGTCCACCGCCCGCCCCTGCCAGGTTCCGGTGAAATTCCCGTCCGCCGGAACGACCTCGACCAGATCGCCGATATGCCCGTTCTTGAGAAGATAGACACGGAACTCCGACTTTTCGACAAAAGCCGGATAGTTGAGGTGACCGAGAAAGCGCACGCCGCCGCCCGCCGTTTGAGCCATGTGGGAGGCGTTCAGAACCGGCGTTGCGTCAAGCCCGTCATATTTCACCTGGATGTCGGCGGAGGCAAGTCCGACATCGATCTTGCGCTCATTGTCATTGACCGTGCTGCCGACAAGGGACTGCCCGTCAACACTGATGGAAAATGGCGTTCCTTCGCCATAGCCATTCAGCGGCGTGGCGCGATTCATGGTTTGTTCAACGGCAGGGCCGATTTGCCCCTCGGCTTCAATGATGACCGGGTCAACATTGACCGGCGCGGGCGCGGAGGCCTGCTCAATCCGATTCACGATTTGTTCGGGTGGCGTCAATCTCACAATGCCGCTGTCGAGACGGACAATTGCGGGTTGGCAGAGCGAGTTCACCCGGCAGGTTTTCTCGTCTATCGGATTCATGGTTTGTTCGAAACCGTTGCCGGCGGGGATGCCCGCGGCATTGCTCAGCAGCGGCATCACCGAAATCGCGGCGACCGCGACCAGCATGCGCGGTGACGCAACTGCGATCCGGCGGAATCCCAGACGGCTGTTTAAGACTTCCCGCCTGATCCAACTGCCTGCCATTCCCAACCCCAGAATCCCTCTTGTTTCCAAGAGGTAAACGGACATGGTTAACCAATTCTTTAACTCAAACCGATTTTGCTAATATTCCGGTGCCCCTGCCGGAGAAAAACGGGCGCTGCAGCAAACGCTCGAGGCGGGCCGGTGCAACCGGACGGTCAACTGAAAAGTCAGCGTTACCTGACGACCGTACTGTCGATTTCCAGCTTGTAGGGATTTCCCTGCAAGCGCCATTGCTGCTGAATGTCTTTCACGACACCGGCAGATCTTCGCCGGGCAAGCGCAGCATCACTACCCGCATTCAGATAGCGCATGCGAAGGACGGACGGTTCCTCGGCAAGCACATTGATCAACTTGCGCACGCCCTCTTCCCATTGTGGCAACAGTTCGGTCGTGCCCGGGGCAAAGGCCTCATCCTTGAGGTCAAGGCGCACAACTCGTGAGATGGCGGCGCCGAAGTTGAGCTTCGACACCTTGCCTTTGGTCAGGCGGATGGTGCGCGGATTGTCCGTGGTGACGATGTAACCGGTCGGCAGCGTGCGCGTGTCGAGCTTAAGGATGAAATTGGAACCGATGGCGGCATCCGGAATCATCGCGCAAGGCACATTGTAGCGGCCATTCTTGTCGGTTGTGATCAACTCGCCCTTGACCGTTGCCAAACGCACGCCGGCAAGTCCGGGCTCACCCTCATCCTGATAACCGTTGCGGTTGAGGTCGTCGAAGACTTTGCCGATGAGATCGCCGCAGTCAAACACCGCTTCAATCTGTACGGTCACGGTGGCGCGCCCAGTGTTGCCGACCTGTGTGCCGGTAACCGGATCAAAGGCGCGCACCTCATTGATATAGTCACCCGGCGCGGCATTGACCGGAACCCGCAGCGACAATTCGATGTTGACAACGCTGCCGGCGGGCACGGTCACGTTCTGGAAAGTGACATTGCGCCCATCAACCGCCGGGACCGCGGCTATTCCGGCGATTGTCGCACTGCCTGTCACGAAGGAGAACCCGGCGGGCATGCGGTCAACGATCCGGACCGGTCCGACCGGCGCGGCAGCAGGATTTGACAGGCGTAGCGTGTATTTCATCTCCGCGCCGCGCAAGGCGATGCGCGAGGCCGCAATCTTGGCAACTGACAATTCGTTGGACCCCGGAACAGGCACGGGGTCGAGCGGCAGATGATTGTTGACAATGTCACGGTCCCCCGAGGCGATCAGGAACTGCGTGAAATACGTGGTGGGATTGCCGGTGGCGGGCGCATTGGCCTGCGCCTGTACCTGGCAAGAGCCGCCGATCACGGCGTCGATCGGGCAAATCGTTGCGTCAAGCGCGCCGGATTGCGGCTGCAGGCTGTTTGCAAATCCGGGCAAATAGCCGGCGGGCGCGGTGATGGCCAGTTGATAGGCGGTTTGGCCGACCGGGCACTGAGGTGCGGCTCCCGCTGCAATATCAAAACGGTAAGCGCCATCAGCGCCGGTTGTCTGCCCCTGCTGGGCGGGAGAAACAAAGCAGATGGCAGGCAGCGGCGTTCCGGCGGCATCGGTCAGGCGCAGAACCGCTCCCGCCACCGGCAACCGGGTCAGCGCATCATAGACAATGCCGGATGGATCGATCGGAAGATTTACATCCGTGACGTTCTCCCCTTGGGCGATCACGATGATCCCCGCGCCTGTAGTGAGACTTCCGCCCGGCGAAATGGCCGCTACGGAATAGTTGCCCGGCGCGATGCCGGTGAACAGATAGCTGCCGTCAGGATTGCTGATGGTGGTCGCGACAACCACGCCATTCCGCAGCAACTGGACAGTATACCCACCCTGAACCGGCTCGGCGCCATCGAACGCGCCATTGCTGTTGGTATCTTCGTAAACGACGCCGGAAAGCGTGCCGAGACCTGAGTTGACGACGACCGTGGCAATGGCGATCGAACAATTGGTCGGGTTGAGAATTTCACAAATCTGGTAAGTGAGATTGTAAGTGCCATCCGGCGCGCCGTCGACAACCGTGATTGTGCCATCTGGATTGAAAATCAGATTTCCGGTCGGGTCAGGCAGCACCTGGGTGAGGGTTACGGTGCCGCCGGCACCCACCGTCGGGATAGCCCCATTCAAACTGTCGTTGCCCAGCACTGAAGGAATGGTCGCGCCGCCGATACTGCTGACCGGCGCCGGATTGTCATTGATTGCGACAATGGGCGCCGCGTCGACATTGACGGTGATCAGCGCCTGATCGCAATTGGCCGGATTGATGTTCTCGCAGATCTGGTAGGTGATCGTGTAATTGCCGGCCGGTGTGCCCGGCGCGACCGAGACGACACCCGTTGCCGTATTCATGACTACGCCTGGATTTGACGCCGGCGTGATGATGGTGGCGCTGATGTTGGCCGCAACAACCGGATTGCCGTTCAGCGTGTCATTGGCGAATGCGTTAATCAGCGACGGATTGCCCGACGCGCCATTAACCGGCGCTGGCGAGTCATCCACGGCGACAATCGGCGCGGCGGTCACATTCACCGTCACAACAGCCTGATCACAATTGGCCGGATTGAGGATTTCGCAAATCTGATACGTGATCGTGTAAGCGCCAACCGGTGTCCCCGGCGCAACAGACACCGTGCCGGTTGCGGGATTCAGCGCGACATTCGGGTTCGAAGCCGGCGTGATGATCGTCGCAGTAATGTTGGCCAAAACAACCGGC
>JANNRN010000226.1:0-3653 GCA_031401375.1 Phyllobacteriaceae bacterium
ATGGGGGCCGAAGTCCTGTCTGAGAAGGTCGCCAATGTGCGCAAATGCCAGAGCACGGCGTGTTCGTGACGCCGCCAAGAGTGTGGACAATCCAATAACGGGCTTTTAAGCCGGGATGCGGCTGACTAGACTTGCCGAGCAGCCGGCTTCCCGTCATAAAGAGAACGTATTGGAAAAAACAAAGAAAATCCTTGTCCTCAACGGACCAAATCTCAATCTGCTTGGATTGCGGGAGCCCGGCATCTATGGGCACTTGAAGCTTGAGGACGTGCGCGCATTGCTTGAAAAAGAGGCTGGGTTGCTCGGCCTGTCACTCGACTTCCGGCAAACAAATGATGAGGGCGAGTTGGTCACGTGGATCCAGCAGGCGGGGCTTGCGGGAATTCCCGTCGTTCTCAATCCCGGCGCCTACACTCATACCTCGATTGCCCTGCATGACGCCATCCGCGGCTCCAACGCCGTGGTTGTTGAGGTTCATTTGACCAATATCCATGCGCGCGAGGAATTTAGGCACAAGTCTTATGTGTCCCCGGTTGCCAAGGGCGTGATTTGCGGCTTTGGTGCCGACGGATACGTGATGGGATTGCGCGCGATTGCGGCGATGTAGTCTGATCAGACCAGCAAAAAAGGAAAGTAGAAGACATGGCGGGCAAAACGTCGATCATTGACCAGTCCATCATCCGCGACCTAGCAGGCATCCTGAAGGAGACGGACCTCACCGAGATCGAAGTCGAACAAGGTGATCTGCGGATCCGCGTCTCAAGGGCTGGCACGCCCATGATGGCGGCGCCGGTGCAACATGTTGTCAGTGCGCAGACTGCCGCAGCGCCGGCATCTGCTCCCGCCGCCAGCGCCGCGATGTCAGTCAATGCAGTGCCCTCGCCGATGGTTGGCACAGCCTATCTGTCACCGGCGCCGGGCGCCGATCCCTTCATTGCGGTTGGAACCAAGGTCAAGGAGGGCCAGACAATCCTCATCATTGAAGCGATGAAGACCATGAACCAGATCGCGTCACCGCGCTCCGGCACGGTCACGGCCATTCTTTTTGAGGACGGCCGCCCGGTCGAATACGGCGAACCGCTTGTTGTCATTGAATAGCCAGGGGATTTTCTGAATGTTTCAAAAGATCCTGATTGCCAATCGCGGCGAGATTGCCCTGCGCGTCCTGCGCGCCTGCCGGGAACTCGGCATCAAGACGGTGGCGGTCCACTCCACGGCGGACGCAGATGCAATGCATGTGCGCCTTGCCGATGAAAGCGTCTGCATCGGGCCTCCGCCTTCAAGGGACAGTTATCTGAACATCCACCAGATCGTTGCCGCGTGCGAAATCACTGGAGCGGACGCCATTCACCCAGGCTATGGCTTTCTGTCCGAAAACGCCAAGTTTGCCGACATTCTCGACGCACACAATATTACGTTCATCGGGCCGACCGCTGATCACATCCGGATCATGGGAGACAAGATCGAGGCCAAGCGCACGGCAAAGCGGCTCGGCATTCCGGTCGTTCCGGGCTCTGAAGGTGGCGTGTCGGATGAAGCGGAAGCCGCACGCATCTGCGCTGAAATCGGCTATCCGGTCATCATCAAGGCAACAGCTGGCGGTGGCGGACGCGGCATGAAAGTCGCACGCAGCCAAGCAGATCTGGCGATCGCTCTGGCGACTGCGCGCTCGGAGGCCGGCGCTGCTTTCGGCAATACGGAAGTCTATATCGAGAAGTATCTGCAAAAGCCGCGCCATATCGAAGTGCAGATCCTTGGCGATGGCGCCGGCAAGGGTGTGCATCTGGGCGAACGCGATTGCTCGCTGCAAAGGCGGCACCAGAAAATCTGGGAAGAAGCCAATTCACCTGCGCTGAATGCGGAAGAGCGCGACAAGATCGGCATGATCTGCGCCAACGCGATTGCGGGTCTTGGCTATCGCGGTGCGGGAACAATCGAGTTTCTCTACGAGAACGGCGAGTTCTATTTCATCGAAATGAACACGCGCCTGCAAGTCGAGCATACGATCACCGAGGCGATCACCGGAATTGATCTGGTCCACGAGCAGATCCGGATTGCTTCCGGCGGCGGATTGTCGATGAGACAGGACGAGATCAAGTTCTCCGGTCATGCCATCGAATGCCGCATTAACGCCGAGGATCCGCGCACCTTCGTCCCCTCGCCCGGCAAGATCACGCATTATCACACACCCGGCGGACTTGGGATTCGCATCGATTCAGGCGTTTACGCCGGCTACAAAATCCCGCCCTATTACGATTCCATGGTGGGCAAACTGATCGTGCATGGCCGTACGCGGGTTGAATGCATGATGCGCTTGCGCCGGGCGCTCGATGAATTTGTTATTGATGGAATCAAGACGACGCTGCCCTTGTTCCGGGAACTCGTCGGCAATCCGGACATTGCCAACGGCGATTATGATATTCACTGGCTTGAAAAATATCTGGCCGAAAGCGCAGAGTAGCGTCAACGGCATGAGGCCGATCTCTATCGATCCGGACACACTGCTTCAAGCCTATTCAATCGGCATGTTTCCGATGGCCGAGGACGCCTTTGATTTTCGGGTGTTCTGGGTGCATCCGGAAAAGCGGGGCATTCTCCCTCTCGATGGCCTCCATGTGCCCGCGAGCCTTGCCAAAACCGTCCGCCAGAACCGGTTCGAGATCCGCTATAACCATGACTTTGATGCCGTCATAGCCGCCTGCGCCGAGCCGAAATCTGGACGCGAAACGACCTGGATCAACGGCCCGATCCGCATGGCGTGCCGAGCGCTGTATCAACGCGGCAATTGTCACACGGTCGAAGCCTATCAGGACGGGGTGCTGGCTGGCGGCTTGTACGGCGTGTCGCTCGGCTCTGCCTTTTTCGGCGAAAGCATGTTTTCACGGCAAACCGACGCGTCCAAGGTCTGTCTTGTGCATCTGGTGCAGCGATTGCGGAGCCGCGGATTCACACTGCTCGACACGCAGTTTCTGACCGAGCATCTCGCCCGGTTCGGGGTGATCGAGGTCTCGCGAAAACACTACGAGAAGCTGCTGGCCTCCGCACTGACGAACCAGGCGAAGTTCCATCCCTGAAATTTGAACCTAAGAGGGGCTCGGGGCGGGCGCCGGCACGTCGGTCTTCTGTTTGCAGCTTTTGAGCCACACGTCATAGACGGCGTGTTCCACCGCATTGAGACCGGGGCTGTCGGCAAACATCCAACCCGTGAATATCCGGCGAATCTTGCGGTCGAGGGTGATTTCGTCGACTTCGACGAACGACGTGGTCTTTGGCGTTTCGGTCTCCGGTCGCGTATTGCAGGCGCGCGGCGTGACCTGCAATGCGCCAAACTGAACGGTCTCGTTGATATACACGTCGAAAGTGATGATACGGCCGGTGATTTTGTCGATACCGGAGAACTCCGCCACGGGATTGTGGATGATGGCGCTGGTTTGAGCGGTTGCCATGCCCACCCCGAGCAACAGGATGAGGCCCGGCAGAGCGGAGCGGAGTGTCTGGGCATGGGAAGAATGCATTGTGCGAACCGTCGATACTCTTTTCATGCGCACGATATTCCCCGGCGCGTCAACAGTTCGTTAACTGTAAATTGTGGCAAGGCAATAGGACTAGAGCGTCGGGCGTTCCGATAGAATCGGAACTGCCACTCTAAGTCT
>JANNRN010000227.1:0-1672 GCA_031401375.1 Phyllobacteriaceae bacterium
CCGAAGACGCCTACATCGCCTTCCGCGGCCGCATGCCAAAACCTGAGGCGATGCTGGCAAAACGCGGCTTGCTTTGAGGTACGATTGAACAGGCGAGCATAATCTCCTAGCCTTCGCCCGGAATGCTCGGTGTCTGTTCAATTATGGGACAGACACTCAGTTCCGGGGGGTATCGCGATGGCTGATGTCGATGTCGCAATTGTTGGCGCAGGCGCAGCAGGGCTGGGCGCCGCCAAGGTTTGCCGGGCGCATGGTCTGACTTTCAAGGTTCTGGAGGCGATGGGCCGGATTGGCGGTCGCGCCCATACATCATCCGAGCATTTCGGCGTGCCCTTCGACATTGGCTGCGCCTGGCTGCACGGGGCGGACCGCAACCCGTTTTACCCGGAGGCGCAGGCTGCCGGGTGGACGCTGCAATATCACGACATGGCGCTCGACCATCTCTATTTCGGCAAACGCCATGCCGAACCGTTCGAGCTTGAGGAAATGAACCGGGCCGACGCAACTTTGGCGGCCGCACTTGAAACCTGGCAGGGAGGCAATGACCGGCTTGCCGCCATTGTCGGCAAGGGTCATGGCATGCGCGCGGTGGCGACCTATGCCGGGCCGATGGATTTTGGCCAGGACCTTGATGAAATCTCGGTCGCCGACTTCAAACGCGCGGCCGATCTTGAGCCGAACTACTTCACCAAAGAGGGCTTTGGCGCCCTTGTCGCCCGGTTTGGCGCTGATGTTCCGGTCGAGCTCAACAGCAATGTGAAGCGCATCATCTGGAATGGCCCGCATGTGATCGTTGAGACCGAGCGGGGCAGTGTGCGGGCGAAGAAGGTCATCATCACTGTTTCAACGGGGGTTCTCGCCTTTGGCAATATCGAATTCGAACCGGAATTGCCGCTTAGCTACACGGGCTCGTTCTTTGATCTGCCGATGGGAATGCTCACCAAGATACCGCTGGAGATCAAGGGGACACGGCTTGGCCTGAACAGTTTTGACGACCTTTTGATCGAGCTCCCGGCGCGCCATGATGTCTATTTTCTTAGCTTTCCCTTCGACCTTGACCTCATGGTCGGTTTTGTCGGCGGCGATTTTGCCTGGGAGCTTTCAGTGGCGGGCGAGGCGGCGGCGCGCGACTTTGCCATTGACCGGCTTGCTGGCATTTTCGGCTCTGATGTGAGGAAGCATGTCGGACGTTCCATGATGACCAATTGGGGCGCAGAACCCAGCGTGCGCGGCGCTTATGCGGCGGCACGGCCCGGGCGGGCAGCGGCGCGCGACATACTGGCTGTCCCGATTGACGAGCGCCTCTATTTTGCCGGCGAGGCCTTGGCGGGACCGTTTATCCAGACCTGCGGCGGGGCGCGGCTGTCGGGAGAGAAAGTGGCAGGAGAAATCTGCCAAAGCCTGGCGGGTACTTGACAGGAACGCTGCGCGGCCCTTCGTTCTGCAAATCAAGGGAGGAAGTCATGAAGAAACGGATTGGCGAGGCGTTCATGCCTGCCGACGAATACGGCAGATCGCTGCCGGGGGGAATCGGTGTCAATCTGCTTTTGCCGGAGGTCGCGCCGATGGCTGATTTTCTGCGCGATGTGCTTGAGGCGCAGGTGCTTTACGCCGATCCTGACTTTGCCGCGCTGACGATAGGCGGAACTCCGATGATGCTCCACGCGGATCA
>JANNRN010000228.1:0-6296 GCA_031401375.1 Phyllobacteriaceae bacterium
ATCGCTGCCGGGGGGAATCGGTGTCAATCTGCTTTTGCCGGAGGTCGCGCCGATGGCTGATTTTCTGCGCGATGTGCTTGAGGCGCAGGTGCTTTACGCCGATCCTGACTTTGCCGCGCTGACGATAGGCGGAACTCCGAAGATGCTCCACGCGGATCACACCTACCTAGAGCATCCGCTGCACGGGATCGTCAACGGCGTTCAGGCACGCGGCATCGGCGTGGAGATTCGCATCTATGGCTGCGATCCCGACAAGGCGGAAGCGGCGGCGCGGCAGAGGGGTGATGTGATTCTCGCGGGGTCGATGGACAAGCCGCACGGCCTGCGCGAATGCCATATTATCGGCCCGGACGGCTATGTCTTCGTGCCGGGCAGGGCAATTGCGCAACATCATGGCTAAAGTTTACTTAATTTTACCTGATTTTCACGGATAATGGTTGCAATTGCGGCGAGCGACCATTTTATCGGCGCATGCATCTGCGTAGTGGAGAATATCCGGTCCGTGATATGGGGAGTTAATTTATGACAATCAGAACAAATGCGGCGTTGGCCGTGGTTGTGGCCGCACTGTCGCTTGCAGGCTGCCAAAGCTCGCGCATGAGCGGCATCAATACCGGCCCCGAGCCGCTGCCCGCCGCGCCCTCTGGCGTCATTCAGCAGAGTCAGTTGCCTCCTCCCACAAATCCGGCCGGCACGCAGGTCGCCACAGCCGATCCTTCGCAGTTTCCGGCGGCGCCAACGCCTCCGGGCGGCGCCGCAATACCGGCGGCAACGGATCCGGCCGCCGCGGCCACGGGTCCCGATCTGACCGTTGGCAGTGTTGCGGGCGTGTGGAACGTCAATGTTGCGGGGCAATCCTGCAAGGTGGCGACACCGCAGACCAAATACGGCCAGGGCTTTCGCGCCGGTCCGCTGCGTTGTCCCGGTGAGGTTGCCAACGTGAAATCCTGGAACGTGGCCGGCAAGCAGTTGACGCTCTACGACGAGAGCGGCTCTGCCGTTGCACGCCTCTATTCCTCAGGCGGCGCCGGCTTCAACGGCCAGACCTCCGGCGGCAGCCCGATCAGTCTGACGCGGTAAAGCATTTCCGCTTTTGATGGAATCAGCAAAAGCAACGGACAATGCGGCAATCCAAGGACTTGGAGCGTTTCAGGCCTTTTCAAAACGCGGCCGGGATGGCACCATCCAGGTATTCTGTTGGCTGAAGGGTCGCAATGACGGCTGCACGGACGGGCCATACTGTCAGACGCGCGTATGAACTTGCCGTCGGTTCGGGCAAATTCTCACGGGATTCCGCTCAAGAGAGCCTGGTGGCGCGGCTCGACCAGCTTGCCCGCGAACTCGTGGCGGACGCGCGAGGCCCCAAACCGGGGGCGTTTGGCTGGCTGCTCGCCAAGGGCCGTTCCAAGTCTGCCGCAGTTCGCGGTCTTTACATCCATGGGGCAGTCGGGCGCGGCAAAACCGCATTGATGGACATGTTTTTCGACAATTGCGCCGAGCCGCAAAAGAAGCGCGCGCATTTCCATGCCTTCATGCAGGATGTGCACGAGCGCATCCATGCGCAGCGGCAGGCCTTCAAACGCGGCGACACACGCGAGGTGGATCCGGTCGCGCCTGTCGCCAGGGGTTTTGCGCGTGAATTCCGGCTGCTGTGCTTTGACGAGTTTCACGTGCTCGACATTGCCGACGCCATGATCCTTTCGCGGCTCTTCAAGGTGCTTTTCGAAGAGGGCGTCGTTCTCGTGGCGACTTCGAACATCGTTCCGGACGATCTTTACTTCAACGGATTGAACCGCGAGTTGTTCCTGCCGTTCATTCAGCTGCTCAAGCATCATGTCGACGTCTTCAATCTTGATGCACGGACCGACTACCGGCGCGAAAGGCTGAAATCATTTGCGCTCTACCGCTGCCCGCTTGGTCCAGCGGCGGATGCCGCCATGAACGAGGCGTGGGAATTGGTGAGCGCGCACCAGAGGGTTGAGGCAAAGACCATTATTGTCAGGGGCCACCAGTTTCAGATCCCGCAATCATGCGACGCCGCCGCGCGCTTTTCTTTTGATGACCTGTGCGCGCGTCCGCTTGGCGCCGCTGACTACCTCGCCCTTGCCCGGCGCTACGCCACAATTTTCATCGACCACGTGCCGCATCTTGATTTCTCGCGCCGCAACGAGGCCAAGCGGTTCATTATCCTGATTGACGTTCTATACGATTATGGTTCGCGGCTTTTCATTTCCGCCGACAGCACGCCCGACGACATTTATCAGGTGAAAGCGGGGCTGAAAGTCGGTGAATTTGCCCGCACGTCGTCGCGCCTGATTGAGATGACAAGCGATCTCTATCTGAAGGCGTGGCAGCAACAGCAGGACAAAGTTACCGCCACCCGAGTTCAAAGACAGGAAAGTGTGACACTTTAGTGTAGATTTAATTGACGTTTACGTAATTCAAAACACATCTAAACGATTGAAAATATTGACCTTGAATTTTCCTGTTGTGTTCTTCTTGAATAAACCGTAACGCAAATTGAAGTTTCCACTTTTTCTTGCCAATCTTTCCCCGGGAACAAAACAAATGGCACGCAACAAGATTGCATTGATCGGTTCAGGCATGATCGGCGGCACGCTCGCCCATATGGCTGGTCTGAAAGACCTCGGCGACATCGTGATGTTCGATATCGCGGAGGGCATTCCGCAGGGCAAATCGCTCGACATTGCCCAGTCATCGACCGTTGACCGCTTTGATTCCCGCATTGTCGGGGTCAATGACTACAAGGGCATCGAGGGCGCGGATGTTTGCATTGTCACCGCCGGCGTGCCGCGCAAGCCGGGCATGAGCCGCGACGATCTCTTGGGCATCAATCTGAGAGTCATGGAGCAGGTCGGCGCGGGGATCAAAAAATACGCGCCCAAGAGCTTTGTCATCTGCATCACCAATCCGCTCGACGCGATGGTCTGGGCGCTGCAGAAGTTTTCCGGGCTGCCGAAGAACATGGTGGTGGGCATGGCCGGTGTGCTCGATTCCGCGCGTTTCCGCTATTTTCTCGCCGAAGAGTTCAAGGTCTCGGTCGAGGATGTGACCGCCTTCGTGCTCGGCGGTCACGGCGACACCATGGTGCCGTTGACGCGCTATTCGACGGTGGCGGGTATTCCCTTGCCTGATCTGGTCAAAATGGGTTGGACGTCAAAGGAAAAACTTGAACAGATCGTCCAGCGCACCCGTGATGGCGGAGCTGAGATTGTCGGCCTGCTGAAAACCGGTTCGGCCTATTATGCGCCTGCCTCCTCCGCCATCGCCATGGCCGAATCCTTTCTCAAGGACAAGAAGCGTGTGCTGCCCTGCGCGGCGCATCTTTCGGGCCAGTACGGCGTCAAGAACATGTATGTCGGCGTCCCGACCGTGATTGGCGCCGGCGGTGTCGAGCGCATCATCGAAATCGAGATGAACAAGGCGGAAGAGAAACTGTTTGAAAAATCAGTCGCCTCGGTCGCCGGACTTTGTGAAGCCTGCATCGCCATCGCGCCAAACCTCAAGAAATAGCCAGCCGGAGCTTTTCCATGAACATTCACGAGTATCAGGCGAAAGCCGTGTTGAAGGATTTCGGCGTGCCGGTATCGGCGGGTTTCCCGGCCGTTTCCGTCGATGAGGCTCTGGCGGGCGCCAGGCAATTGCCCGGCCCGGTTTACGTGGTGAAAAGCCAGATCCATGCCGGCGGGCGCGGCAAAGGCAAGTTCAAGGAGCTTGCCGCTGACGCCAAGGGCGGCGTGCGCATCGCGTTTTCGCTGGATGAGGTCAAGTCCTATGCCGGCGAAATGCTCGGCAATACGCTGGTCACCCTGCAGACCGGGGCTGCCGGCAAACAGGTCAACCGGCTCTACATTGAAGACGGTGCGGCGATCGACAAGGAATTCTATCTTTCCATGCTGGTCGACCGCGAAACCTCGAAAGTCGCTTTCGTTGTCTCGACCGAAGGCGGCATGAACATTGAAGAAGTCGCGCATGACACGCCGGAAAAGATCGTGACGTTCACCGTCGATCCGGCGACGGGCTTCATGCCGCATCATGGACGCGCGATTGCCAAGGCGCTCAATCTCTCCGGCGACCAGGCCAAGCAGGCGGCGAAAATCGGCGCGCAGTTCTATCGCGCCTTTGTCGACAAGGACATGGCGATGCTGGAGGTCAACCCGCTGATCCTGACCAAGGCGGGCAATATTCATTGTCTTGACGCCAAAGTGAGCTTTGATTCCAACGCCCTGTTCCGCCATCCCGAGATTGTCGCCTTGCGCGACGAGACCGAGGAGGATCCCAAAGAGATCGAGGCCTCGAAATTCGACCTTTCCTACATTGCGCTGGATGGCACCATCGGCTGCATGGTCAACGGCGCCGGCCTTGCCATGGCAACGCTCGATATCATCAAGCTCTATGGCGAAGAGCCGGCTAACTTTCTTGATGTCGGCGGCGGCGCCACGGAAGAAAAAGTGACGGCGGCGTTCAAGATCATCACCTCCGATCCGAAGGTCAAAGGCATCCTGGTCAATATTTTTGGCGGCATCATGAAATGCGACATCATCGCCAATGGCGTCATTGCCGCGGTGAAAGCCGTCGGCCTGCAAGTGCCGCTGGTGGTGCGTCTCGAGGGAACGAATGTCGAGCTCGGCAAGCAGATCATCCGTGAGAGCGGGCTGAATGTGATTCCGGCCGATGATCTGGACGATGCGGCGCAGAAGATTGTGAAGGCGGTGAGGGGCTAGACACTATGAATGTCTACGTTTTCGTCGAACGGGTCATTGCTTGGCTTCCCATGATTGTACTGGTTGGAATTGGGTATTTACTTATACGCGGTTCACGCAGGGATAATCACGAAATCATGGAAATGAACCGGATCAACCTCAACTTAAACAAAGACTCTATCACTCACAATCAAGCCATGTCTGAAACACTTCTTCGGATAGAAAAACTTCTCGAAGACAGGAAATCCTGATGTCCATCCTCATTAACCGCCATACCAAAGTCATCCGCCAGGGTCTCACTGGCTCGCAGGGGACTGGCGTTTTGGAATTTTGCCGATTTGGGGTGTCATTGAAAAACCACACAGTTACACGTATAATGTGTGATTGGAGGTGATTGAAATGAGCAATATCACATTGAGCATACCCGACGAAATCCTTGACGACGTTCGCATCATTGCGGCGGAGCAGCGGACAAGTGTGAATGCCTTGGTGCGGGATTATCTTGCCGGGCTCAGCAAACAAAAGAAACTTGCCAAAAAGGCCATGGCTGAATTGCGCAGCTTGAGTGAAAAAACAAAATCAAGGCTTGGCCCTGACTATAAATTTGATCGGGACAGCCTTTATGAGCGTTGAAGCTTTTGTCGATACGAATGTCTTGATTTATGCGGCGTCCGGAGCGGTAGAATATCCGGACAAGCATAAACGCGCCTGGGATATTATCGGTGAAGGCAATTATGCCATTTCCGCGCAAGTTTTGGCAGAGTTCTATGTCAATGCGATTAAAGAAGCCAAAGATCGCAAGCCGCTCCCAGTTAGCGAAGCAGCAACTTGGGTCGAGAATCTATCGATCATGCCAGTGATTCCCATAGATCACCTCATCGTGAAACTTGCGATCGCTTATTCGAAACGATTTCAAATCAGCTATTGGGACGCGGCTTTGATTGCAGCAAGCGAGCGTTTGAGTATTCCATTGCTCTATACCGAAGACCTCAATCACGGCCAAAAATATGGCTCCGTCACCGTAATCAACCCATTTAAGGCGAACTGAGCATGTCC
Source organism: Phyllobacteriaceae bacterium (assembly GCA_031401375.1). Lineage (GTDB taxonomy): Bacteria > Pseudomonadota > Alphaproteobacteria > Rhizobiales > Rhizobiaceae > JANOYJ01. Next base: position 5,781 of record JANNRN010000228.1, read on the forward strand.
ATCCTCATCAACTCCAACACCAAAGTCATCTGCCAGGGCCTGACCGGCACGCAGGGCACGTTTCACACCCAGCAGGCGCAGGCCTATGGCACGAAAATGGTCGGCGGGGTGACGCCGGGCAAGGGCGGGCAGCGCCATGAAGACACCGGTCTGCCGGTGTTCGATACCGTGCTGGAGGCCAGGCAGAAGACCGGCGCGACCGCGACGGCCATCTATGTGCCGCCGCCATTTGCGGCGGATGCAATCTGTGAGGCGATTTCAGCGGAGATGGAGCTGATTGTCTGCATCACCGAAGGCATTCCGGTCGCCGACATGATCAAGGTCAAGAAGCAGTTGATAGGGTCGAAGTCGCGGCTGATCGGACCCAATTGCCCCGGCGTTCTGACGCCGGATGAATGCAAGATAGGCATCATGCCGGGCTCGATTTTCAAAAAGGGCAATGTCGGCATCGTCTCGCGCTCCGGCACGCTCACCTATGAAGCGGTGTTCCAGACCACCAACGAGGGCCTTGGCCAG
>JANNRN010000229.1:0-4970 GCA_031401375.1 Phyllobacteriaceae bacterium
TCAAGAGACTTGCGTGCATTTGGTCATGGCCGACATCAACAGCGACCACGTGCAGGGCGCCCCGTTCCATGAGGACCTGGGAAAAGCCGCCGGTTGATGCACCGATATCAAGCGCGTTCAACCCTTGCGGCGACAGATGAACATGGTCGAGCCCGGCGATGAGTTTCAAAGCTGCGCGCGAAACATAGTCCTTGGCGCTGTCAATGGTTTCAACCGCGCTGTCAGCGGCAAGCATCGTTGCCGGCTTTTCGACGCTCACGCCGCCAACGCGGATTGTGCCGCGCACAATGGCGTCGCGTGCCCGCGAGCGCGATGCATACAGCCCGCGCCGGACAAGGAGTTCGTCGAGCCTGAGCTTTTCGTTTTGGCTGTTGGCGATCATGGCGCCTCAATGCATGAGGTGGCTCAGACTTGCAAGCAGAGGCGGGTTCAACGCTGCGCCGGGACCAATCATCGTTGTCGCGAATAACGCATCCGATCAGGGATTATAGGAGCCAGCCAGGATGAAGTAGTATTTCGGCGCTTGCAGCGTGCCAAAACGGGGCTCGTTCGGCTGCGTGAAAATGCCGGAAGTCGTCTGCATGTCGAACGGCGTCACACCGGAACGGTCGACGATGACAGCCGGGTGCAGCAGTGTTTGCCGCAAGGCTCCCATCTTCCGCGCCACCTGCACGATGGCGGCACGTTCGATCTTGCGGTCGTATTTCGGCATTTCCACCGCAAAGGCGCCAGTGCCCAAGGCGCTGATGCCAATCGTGATCACTGCTGTTTTCAGCATTGTAAAGTCTCCCTGTCCCGGCGCGGAACATAACAGGGAGTTGCAAAGCTCCGGCAAAGAAGTGTCGTTAGCGAAGCGCAAAAAATCTTGCTTAAGGTTCGCTTACCCATGCCCGTTCAGGCGCGTGCCGGGGCTTTCAATTGCTCACCAAGGGCTGCAAAAACGGTGCGCACGATCCCGGCGTGATCAAGGCCCGCTCTGGCATACATTCGTGCCGGGCTTGCCTGATCGATGAACTCGTCCGGCAAAACAAGAGGCCGCACCTTCAGACCCCGATCAAGATGACCGCTCATGGCAAGCCATTGCAGCACATGGCTGCCAAAGCCGCCAACTGAACCCTCTTCCACGGTGATCAGTATTTCGTGGTTCTCGGCGAGGCGCTTGATGAGGCCGGTATCAAGTGGTTTGGCAAAACGTGCATCTGCAACGGTGGTCGAAAGTCCTGCGGCGTCAAGTTCGCAAGCGGCGCCGAGACATTCCTGCAAGCGCGTGCCGAATGAAAGCAGCGCAACCCGTGTGCCCTCCTTGACGATGCGGCCCTTGCCGATCTCGAGAACGGATCCGCGTTCGGGCAACTCGACGCCGACGCCATCGCCGCGCGGGTAACGAAACGAAATCGGACCTTCATCATACGCGGCCGCGGTGCGCACCATGTGGCGCAACTCGGCTTCGTCAGCGGCCGCCATCACCACAAATCCGGGCAGTGTCGCCAGATACGCGGTGTCGAACGCGCCTGCGTGGGTTGGCCCGTCGGCGCCGACCAGACCGGCGCGATCAATGGCAAAGCGCACCGGCAGGTGCTGGACAGCCACGTCATGGACAACCTGATCGTAGGCGCGCTGCAGAAATGTGGAGTAAATGGCGACGAATGGCTTGTAGCCTTCGGTTGCAAGGCCCGCCGCGAACGTCACGGCGTGCTGCTCGGCGATGCCCACATCAAAGGTCCGGTCCGGAAATGCCTTGCCGAAAATGTCGAGGCCAGTGCCGGAGGGCATCGCCGCCGTGATGGCGACAATCCTGTCATCATGCTGCGCTTCGATGACCAGGCTGTCGCCAAATACCCGTGTGTAGCTCGGCGCGTTGGCGGGGGCTTTGGCCTGCGCGCCGGTAATGACATCAAACTTGTTGACGCCGTGATACTTGTCGAGCGCAGCTTCAGCGGGCGCATAGCCCTTACCCTTTTGGGTCACAACATGGATCAGCACCGGTCCGTCGGCATTGTCGCGGACGTTTCTCAAGACCGGGATGAGATGTTCGAGATTGTGCCCATCGATCGGCCCGATGTGATAAAATCCAAGCTCCTCGAACATGGTGCCGCCGGTCACGTAGCCGCGCGCATGTTCGACGGCGCGGGTAATCGCCCGGTCGACGCGTTTGCCGAGGTACGCCGTCATTTTCTTGCCGAATTCGCGAAAGCCCATATAGGTGCGGCCCGACGCCATGCGTGCCAGATACGCGCTCATCGCGCCGGTCGGCGGGGCGATTGACATGTCATTGTCGTTGAGGATGACGATCAACCGCGCATCAAGCGCTCCGGCATTGTTCATCGCCTCAAACGCCATGCCCGCCGACATGGCGCCATCGCCGATGACCGAGATCACATTGTTTTTCTTGCCCGAGAGTTCGCGCGCCACGGCCATGCCAAGACCGGCGGAAATCGATGTGGAGGAATGCGCCGCGCCGAACGGGTCGTATTCGCTTTCAGCGCGCTTGGTAAAGCCTGACAAGCCGCCTTCCTGGCGGAGCGTCGTGATGCGATTGCGGCGTCCGGTCAGGATTTTGTGCGGATAGGCCTGATGGCCGACATCCCAGATCACGCGGTCTTCCGGCGTGTTGAACACATAGTGCAGCGCCACTGTCAGTTCGACAACGCCCAGACCCGCGCCAAGATGGCCACCGGTCTTCGACACTGCGTCGATCATTTCGTTGCGCAGCTCTTCTGCCAGTTGCGGCAGATCAGCCTCCGGCAATAGCCGCAGATCAGCCGGGTAAACAACCTTGTCGAGCAGCGGTGTGGAGCGGTTTGCAGTCAATTGGCATGCGGCCTTGGTTTTCCGTCTCTTTGCCTAGAGTAATGACGTAAATGCGGCAAGGCCGTCGATTGCCGCATGCACCACTAATTCAGGACGGCAGCGGGATGAATTCCTCCTCATCGCCCGGAACGATGTCGAATTTTCCCGTCCGCCACTCTTGTTTTGCCTGCTCGATCTTTTCCTGTGACGAGGAAACGAAATTCCACCAGATGTAGCGCTTCGAGCCAATCGACGCGCCGCCAAGGATGACGAAATGCGCCGCGGTTCTCGCGGAAATCAGGATCTCGTCACCTGGCTTGAACACAAGCAGTTTGTAAGCATCAAACACATCGCCGGAAATCTCGACTTCGCCCGACAGGATATAGATGGCGCGTTCTTCGATGGCGCCCCCAAGCTGCAGTCTTGCGCCCGTCGCAAGGCTCACATCGACGTAAACCGTGTCCGAGTGCATCGGCGTTGGTGATTTCATACCGGCAAATTCACCCATGATCACGCGCAGCGATACACCGCCTGACGTTGCGGTTGGCAGCAGGTTGACGCCGGTGTTGGAGAAGGCCGGCGCCATGTCCTCCTTGGCGTCGGGCAAAGCGATCCATGTCTGCAGCCCCGACATCGCCATCGGATGGCCGCGCGACTCCTCCGGCGTGCGCTCGGAATGAACAATGCCCCTGCCCGCCGTCATCAGGTTCACGTCGCCCGGGGCAATGACCATTTCCGTGCCGAGCGAGTCGCGGTGGCGGATTTTGCCGTCAAACAAGTATGTAACCGTCGCCAGCCCGATATGCGGATGCGGGCGCACATCCAGCATTTGGCCAGGGCGCAATATGGCCGGGCCCATCTGGTCGAAAAAGACGAAAGGACCAACCATGCGGCGCTTGGCGGTTGGCAGCGCGCGCCGCACTTCAAAGCCGCCAATATCCTTGGCGCTGGCAACGATCATGGTTTCAATGGCGTCGCATGCAGATGCATCGCCGGGCGTCGGGTCAATGCCGGGGAAGAAGCTCATGATATCAACGCCTTTCTGGAATAGGGTGAAGGATTGATTCAATGTAACATAGGTCAGCGCGAGGCGCCCCCCTCTGTCCTGCCGGACATCTCCCCCGCGAGTGGGGAGATTTTCAAGCGGCGCCGTTTTCGTCCTTTCTTGCGATGCTGCAAGCAAGTGGGAAAGTGGCGGAGCGCCGATCTCCCCACTCGCGGGGGAGATGTCCGGCAGGACAGAGGGGGGCGCCTCGCGCTGACTTCAGTCCAGCGGCTCCACCCCCACAGCCTGCCCTTCCCGCGACAGCCTGATCTTCTCAATCTTGCTCTCCGCCGCCGAAAGCAGCGCCGAGCAATGGTTCTTCAGCGCCTCGCCGCGCTCATAGATTTGTATCGACTGTTCGAGTTCAACGTCGCCGCGCTCGAGCTTTCCAACGATTTCCTCAAGCTGCTTGAGGGCAGCCTCGAAACTCATCTGTTTGATATCACTGTCCGGGTCTGCCATCTTATCCTCGCATCAGGCGGCGAATGTGCGCGGCCGCTGAAAGTGCCAATCCTTGCAAATCATAACCGCCTTCCAGCACGCTGACGAGCCGGTTTTCCGCATATCTGCCGGCGCGATCCATCAGCTTGGCCGTTGCCCAGTCAAAATCGCCTTCATCCAGGTTGATCTCGGCCAGCGGATCAAGGTGATGCGCGTCAAAACCGGCGGAAATGATGATGAGGTCGGGGCGGAACGCATCGAGCGCGGGCAGAATCAGTGTGTTGAATGCATCGCGGAATGTTTCGCTGCCGCTTTGCGGGGCCATCGGCGCGTTGACGATATTACCGGCAACACCCCTTTCCTTCCGCGCGCCGGTGCCGGGATAAAGCGGCATCTGGTGCGTCGAGCAGTACAGAACGCTTTTGTCATTCCAGAAAATATCCTGCGTGCCGTTGCCGTGATGCACGTCCCAATCGACAATCGCCACCCGCTCTGCGCCGTGTTTTTCCTGCGCGTGGCGGGCGGCGATGGCCGCTGTGTTGAAGAAACAGAAGCCCATCGCCGTTTCGCGCTCGGCGTGATGTCCGGGCGGACGCGCCGCGACAAACGCATTGTCCGCGGATCCCTCAAACACCGCATCCACCGCCGCATTCGCCGCGCCGATGGCATGCATCACCGCCTCAAAACTCATCGG
>JANNRN010000230.1:0-1912 GCA_031401375.1 Phyllobacteriaceae bacterium
CGGCAAACACTACGTTGTCGAATGCTCGTCCTACCAGATTGATCTTGCTCCCTCGATCAATCCAACGGCAGGCATCCTCCTCAATCTCACACCCGATCATCTCGACCGGCATGGCGACATGCAGCACTACGCCGACGTCAAAGAGCGGCTGGTTGCCGGCAGCGAGACTGCGATCATCGGTGTTGACGATAAGCACTGTCTTGGCATCGCGGAGCGATTGGAAAAGTCCGGCAGGCGCGTGATCCGCATCTCAAAAGACAGGCCGCTCGCCGACGGGTATTTCGCCGAGGGCGGCGTTTTGTTTGAGGCGAAAGCCGGTATGCGCAGGAAGGTCGCGGATCTTTCCGGCATCGGTTCGCTGCGCGGCCGGCATAATGCACAAAACGCCTTGGCCGCCTTTGCCGCGGCAATTGCCGTCGGCCTCAGCGAGAATGAAATCAATCAAGGGTTTCAGAGCTTTGCCGGTCTTGCGCACCGGATGGAGCAGGTGGGGCGGCTCGGACGGGTGCTCTTCGTCAATGATTCCAAGGCGACAAATGCGGAGGCGGCGGCGCCCGCGCTTTCAAGTTTTCCGCGCATTTACTGGATTGCCGGCGGCTTGGCGAAAGAAGGCGGCATTGCCAAGCTGGCGCCGTTTTTTCCCAGGATCGCCAAGGCCTACTTCATCGGCGAGGCGGCTTCGCAATTTGCTTCGGTGCTTGGCGAACAGGCGCCTTACGAGATATCAGGCACGCTGGCGGCAGCGGTTCAACACGCGGCGCAAGAAGCGGCCCTTGATCCAGCGGTTGAACCCGTGGTTCTGCTTTCGCCAGCCAGCGCCAGCTTTGACCAGTTCCAGAATTTTGAAAAACGCGGCGATGCTTTCCGGCAGGCGGTGATGAGCCTGCCCGGCATCCGGTCAATGGGGGAGCAATGACATGGTGACACGTGTGGACCGGGGACCGGTGGCGCGCTGGTGGTGGACCATTGACCTTTATTTTCTGGGGGCTTTTCTGACCCTGATGGGGTTGGGCGTCATCCTGTCATTTGCGGCAAGCCCGGCGGTGGCGGAGCGCATCGGCCTTGATTCGTATCACTTCGTCTGGCGGCAAATCATGTTCATGGCGCCAGCGCTGATCTGCATGATTTCGGTTTCGTTCATGCCCCCCAAGCAATTGCGGCGGTTTGCGGTCATCATGCTTGCCGGCGCCATCGTGCTGATGGTTGTGGTTCTGTTTACCGGTGTCGAGGTCAAGGGATCGCGCCGCTGGATTTCAGCGGCGGGACTGACAATCCAACCGTCGGAATTCATGAAGCCGGCCTTTGTGATCGTGAGTGCCTGGCTGTTTTCCGAACATGCGCGCCGGCCGGACATTCCCGGAAACCTTTTCGCCATCATCCTCTTCGGGTTGGTCATGGCGCTTTTGGTCGCGCAGCCGGATCTTGGTCAGACAATGCTGACGGCGGCGACCTGGGGGGCAATGTTCTTCATCGCCGGAATGCCGTGGCTCTGGATCGTGTTGCTTGGCGTTGTGGCGCTCGGAGGCGCCTATGCCGCCTACTCCCTGTTTCCGCACGTGGCGCTTCGAATCGACAAATTCCTGACCGGGGAGGGCGATACGTTTCAGGTCGACACCGGCCGCGAAGCCATCATTCGCGGCGACTGGTTCGGGCAGGGGCCGGGCGAAGGCACAGTCAAGCTCATCCTTCCGGACAGCCACACTGACTTCATTTTTTCGGTGGCCGCCGAGGAATTCGGCATCGTCATGTGCATGGGCATTGCCCTTCTGTTTGCCTTGATCGTTTTGCGCGGCTTGCGCTTTTCGCTGCGGGAACGGGATGAATTCACCAAACTCGCCGTTGCCGGCCTTGTCTGCCAATTCGGCTTCCAATCGGTCATCAACATTGCCGTGAACCTGCAATTGATGCCGGC
>JANNRN010000231.1:0-4460 GCA_031401375.1 Phyllobacteriaceae bacterium
CTGGATGATTTCGGCATTGACTATGTCGAGGGCGGCTATCCGGGAGCGAACCCGACTGATACCGCATTCTTTGCCAGAAAGCAGACATCCTCGGCCAATTTTGTTGCCTTTGGCATGGCTAAACGCACCGGCATCTCGGCATCGAATGATCCGGGTCTTGCCGCATTGCTGCAATCCAAGGCTGACTCGGTCTGCCTGGTTGCCAAAAGCTGGGACTATCACGTCCGCGTCGCCCTTGGCTGCAGCAATGAGGAAAACCTCGAAAACATCGCAGACTCGGTCAAGACAATTGTCGCGGGCGGCAAGGTGGCCATGGTCGATTGTGAGCACTTCTTCGATGGCTACAAGGCCAATCCCGGCTATGCGCTTGCCTGCGCAAGGACAGCTTTTGAATCCGGCGCGCCCTGGATCGTTCTATGCGATACCAATGGCGGCGCCCAGCCGCAGGAAGTGGCCGCGATCGTCAAGGCCGTGATTGCCTCGGGCATCCCCGGCGCAAATCTCGGCATCCATGCCCACAACGATACCGGCCAGGCCGTGGCCAATTCGCTCGCCGCAGTCGATGCCGGTGTGCGCCAGGTTCAGGGCACGCTGAACGGCATCGGTGAGCGCTGCGGCAATGCTGATCTGATCTCGATCATCCCGACTTTGGTGCTGAAGCCGCTTTTTGCCGGGCGTTTTGAAACCGGTATCGGCGCGGCCGGGCTGCCCGCCATCTCGCGTCTGTCGCGTGCCTTTGATGAACTGCTCAATCGTTCGCCCCACACGCAGGCACCGTATGTCGGCGCGTCCGCCTTTGCCACCAAGGCTGGCATCCATGCCTCCGCGCTCGCCAAGGACCCGAGAACCTACGAGCATGTGCCGCCAGAATCAGTGGGCAACCGGCGCCGCGTCATGGTCTCGGATCAGGGAGGCAAATCAAATTTCCTCGCCGAACTCAATCGCCGCGGAATAGATGTTGCCAAAGATGATCCGCGCCTCGACACCCTGATTGCCATCGTCAAGGAACATGAATCGCAGGGCTATGCCTATGAAGGCGCTGATGCGAGCTTCGAGCTTCTGGCGCGCCGCACGCTCGGCACCGTGCCGACGTTTTTCCATGTTGAGAGCTTCCGCTGCATGGTCGAGCGCCGTTATGACGTCAACGGAAATCTCAAGACCGTCTCTGAAGCGGTTGTGAAGGTCAATGTCGACGGCGCCGAAACCATTTCGGTCGCCGAAGGGCACGGTCCGGTCAACGCCCTCGACATCGCGCTTCGCAAGGACCTCGGCAAATATCAGGAAGACATCAAGGACCTGGAACTGACCGACTACAAGGTTCGTATCCTCAATGGCGGAACAGAGGCCGTAACGCGCGTTCTCATTGAATCCAAGGACGGCACGGAGGCACGCTGGTGGACGGTCGGCGTATCCGACAACATCATCGATGCCTCGTTTCAGGCGCTGATGGATTCGATAGTCTACAAGTTGATGAAGAACCGCGGGCAGGCCGGGCTAGTGGCGGGTGAGTGAGGAGCGCCTTGCGGAAGACCGACGGTTTGGCATTGCGGGGACGGACAGACGCCCGGACCAATAGTGGGGGGTTCGCAGCTCTGGCATCCATCATCATCTTTCATCCCACCCATAACCGCGGCGCGCTGGTTTTCGGGTGGCGGGCGGCGCATAAGGCGGGTTAAGGGGTTTGGCCCCAAGCCGAGGAACGATCATGCCCCCCGCCGAAAACCGCGATACAAGAGAAGGCTTCCTCCTGGCCGGCGGCGCCTACCTCCTTTGGGGCTTCCTGCCCTTTTACATGAAGGCGCTGGCGCATGTGCCGTCATGGGAGGTTGTCGCCCACCGCATCCTCTGGTCGATCCCGCTTGCGCTGGCTATTCTTTATCTTCTCGGCCTGCTGAGTGGCCTGAAAACGGCGTTCTCCTCACTGCGCACGCTGATGATGGGCGTGCTGACGGCGTCGATCATTTCGGTCAACTGGGGCGTTTATGTCTGGGCGGTCGGCTCGGGCAGGGCGCTGGAAACGGCACTCGGCTATTACATCAATCCCCTGTTCAGCGTCTTTCTCGCTGCCGTGTTATTGGGCGAGCGGCTGAACCGGATGCAGATACTCGCCATCTTGTTTGCCGTCATTGCGGTTGGAATTCTCACCTGGGACGCGGGCGGCCTGCCATGGGTGTCGCTGGCGCTGACTTTTTCCTGGGGTGCCTACGCATACTTCAAGAAAACACTGCCTGTCGGGCCGACCGAGGGCTTTCTCCTGGAAATCCTTCTCCTCTTTCTGCCGGCGCTCGCCTATGTGCTTTGGCTGGCCTCAAAAGGCACAGGGCATTTTCACATCGACGGCGGCCATGACATGTGGCTCTTGGCCGGTACCGGCTTCGTCACCGCGATCCCGCTGATCCTCTACGCCAATGGCGCCAAGCTGCTGACCCTTACCACAATTGCCATCATGCAATATTCAGCGCCAACGATGATTTTCCTGATCGCGGTTTTCGTCTTCAAAGAGCCTTTCAGCCCCGCCAAGCTAGCGGCTTTCGGCTTCATCTGGGCAGCCTTGGCAATTTATTCCTGGTCATTGTTCGCTAATCACCGCAGGGCCAGAGCGGTTCCGCTTTTGATGGAATCATCAAAAGCACAGGACAACGCGACAATTCAATAACTTGGAGCGCATCTGCGTTTCCGTGAAATGCTGATGCGCGCTAGAGTCGGTTGAGCAGGCGCTTGATCAGAAGGTAAAACACACTGGCTAGAAGAGCGGCGGCGCCTGTAGCCAGCCAGAAACCGTAAGGGTTCCCGGTAAAGGGCAGTCCATCGGTGTTCATTCCGAACATGCCGGTCACGATTGTCGCGGGAAGCATGACGGCAGTCATAACAGAAATGATCGAAAGCAGGCTGTTCGAGCGCTCGGAAAGCCGCGCCATCACTTCCTCTTGCAGAAGCCGGGCCCGGGCCTGCAATTGCTCGACATCGTGATGCTGGGCAACGCCACGATGAACGAACTCGCCAAACCATTCCGACATTACGGCAGGAAGTTCGCGCCGCTGCGCCTGCTCAACGGCCCTGAACACGCCGGAAATTGTTGCGATTTGCCGGTTAAGCGCCACCGCCAGTCGGCGCACATTGCTCAGTCGCTCCCGCTCTCCCTGCCATGAATCACCGACAATCCGGTCTTCGATAACATCGAGTTGGCTGGAGATTGCAGCAATGCGCTGCGAAAAACCGTCCATAAGGCGCGGGACCATGTGCTTCACAAAATCGAAGGGTTCTGCCAGTCGAAGCTTTCCTTCTTCAACTGCGAGCCGAATGTCGTCAAGGGTTTGCAAGGGTTGGCGCCGACCGATGAGCAACACTTTGCCGCACAGCGCAAGGCGCAAATGACCCAGCTTTCCGGCCTCGCCATAATGTTCATGCAGCATGTCGGGGATGCTGCCATAGAGCCATCCTTCGCCAAAGCTCAGCTTGTCAAGTTCGTCGGTCAGCAGCATTGCTTGCCTTGCCGCCTCGGGAATGTCCTTTTGATGATCAATTTCCCGCCGTGCCCGGGCGTCCGTAAGCGCAAGTATTTTCCAGTGCCAAGCTGCTTCAGCCTCATCAGAAGCGATGCTTCCGCTTTCGTCAAACTGATATGAAAACAAAATCCCGTTGTTTTCCAAGAATTTGCTTGGTGATGTTCCTGCGCGGTCTTTCGGCAATTTCAGCTTTCAGCGCTAGAGTTTTTCGATATCCGACTTAATACTCCCGTCATGTTGCACTTTTGCGGCAGCGGACAGAATGGCCCCCACGATTTCCTTAGGCGTTGAAACCACCAGCGGCTGCATCAAATGACCGCTATGGATAAAGCCCTCATTTCGCATGTGTTCGACAAGCGAAAGCATTGGATCCCAGAAACCGTTGATATTGCCGAAAACCATCGGCTTTGTGTGATGGCCAAGCTGTGCCCAAGTCATGACTTCGACAATCTCCTCAAGCGTTCCGATCCCGCCAGGCAAGGCCACAAAGGCATCGGAATTTTCGAAAAGCGCATGCTTTCGCTCGTGCATGTTCTCGGTGATGATCAGCTGCGACAGTGTGCCAAGATCATTCTCGGCCGCTTCCTTGTTTATCAAAAACCGGGGGATAATGCCGAGCACCCGGCCGCCGTTAGCTAGCACAGCCGACGATACAGCCCCCATGATTCCCTTGGTGCCGCCGCCATAGGTGAGTTGCAATCCGTGATCAGCAATGCTCTTGCCGAGCACTTTGGCGGCTGCCGCATAGGCCGCGTTCTGCCCCGGTGAGGAACCGCAGTAAACGCAGATTGACTGAACCCTGTTCATTTTTCTGTTCGCTTCGCCCTTCTGGCCTGTCGCCCGTATTTGGAATGACGATCAAGCCTGATTTCGGCTCATCCTTGTCGTGATGCCAAAAAGCCGGTAAATGAAAGAAAAATATTGGGGAAGGCAGGTTAATGAACAAGATTCAAG
>JANNRN010000232.1:0-4273 GCA_031401375.1 Phyllobacteriaceae bacterium
GTAGTGCTGACTGTCGCCAATTCAGGCGACCGGCCCGTGCAGGTCGGATCGCACTATCATTTCTTTGAGACAAATCCCGGCCTCATCTTCGATCGCGAAAAGGCGCGCGGCATGCGGCTCGATATTGCCGCTGGAACGGCCGTGCGGTTCGAGCCGGGCCAGAAACGCGATGTCACTCTGGTGCCGCTTTCGGGTGCGCGAAAAGTCTATGGATTCCGCCAGCAAGTGATGGGGGAATTGTGACGTGAACTATCAACCTTTCGGACCCAATCTATTCGCATTTGCCGTCATGTTTGCGTTTTTCTCCTCAACTCCGGGATTTGCTGAGGATGAAATCGACTGCGCCAATGCCATGGCGCAGCAGGAGATGAACATATGCGCCCATCTGGACTTTGAGAAAGCGGACGCGGAGCTCAACGCCGTCTGGAGGCAAGCAAAAGCCTCGGCGGACGAAATGGACAGCCAACAGGATGAGGAAAGCGTGAAGGGCGCGGCGAAGGCCTTGCTTGCCGGCCAGCGCGGTTGGATCGCCTACCGCGACGGGGCGTGTGAGCTTGCGGGTTGGGAGGCACATGGCGGCACGATGGAGCCGATGCTGGTGTCGGGGTGCCTGGCGGAAAAGACGAGGGCGCGGACCAAGGAATTGCAGGAATTTGTGAAGGGGCCGGAGCAGTAAGTGTGACGGAGTATTGCCTTACCGTATATTTTTCCTTACAATACTAAATGTAAGGTGACCTTTGATGTAAGGAATTTGAAATGGGCGTGATCGAACCAAAAGTCTTTGAGGTGACCGTCACCTCGAAAGGGCAGATGACGCTGCCGGTCGGCGTGCGGGATGCTTTGGGCATTGTTGCAGGCGACAGGCTGGCGCTTGAAATGAATGAAACGGGCGAAATTCACATGGTCAAGAAGACGCGCTCCTACCGGGATACAATAGGGCTGCTCGCGCATTTGGCTAAGAACCGGACGGTGCCTATCGAAATGGAAACCGAATTTGCGATGACAGAAGCAATGACCGAACAAGACATGCGGTCAAAAGCGCTCCGCCGGGAACGTTCTGAATGATTGCTGTCGATACTAATGTCCTGTTGCGTCTGACAGTCTTGGACGATGTCAGGCAGGCAAATGATGCGCAGGCTTTGATCAACAGTGCGCACGTGTCCCGGCAAGAAGTCTACATCAATCCAGTCGTTCTCTCAGAGTTCGCTTGGACGCTGGAGCGAACTTTTCGCGCGAGCCGACAAGAGATAGCGGAGGGCGTGCGGCAATATCTTGATTCGCCGCCATACCGTGTCTTTGATGCAGACATTGTGCGCCAAGCGCTCGGCTACTTCGAAACCAGCAAGGCTGACTTCTCCGATTGCCTGATTGGCGCGATGAATAATGATGTGTCCGTTGAGGCCACCTATACTTTTGACAAAGCCGCCACTTCACTTGAAGTCTTTACACTGACTCCCGAGGTATAGAATGCCCGCCAGAATCCCGCGCTCCACCTATGCCCAGATGTTCGGACCGACCATTGGCGACAAGGTGCGGCTTGCCGACACTGAACTCTTCATTGAGGTCGAGCGCGATTTCACCACCTATGGCGAGGAAGTGAAATTCGGCGGCGGCAAGGTGATCCGCGACGGGATGGGGCAGAGCCAGATGTCGCGGGCCGAGGGTGCGGTCGACACAGTCATCACCAATGCGCTGATCGTTGACCATTCCGGCATCTACAAGGCCGATGTCGGCCTGAGGGACGGGCGCATTCATTGCATTGGCAAGGCGGGCAATCCGGACACGCAGCCGGGCGTCAGCATCATTATCGGTCCTGGAACCGAGATCATCGCGGCGGAAGGTAAAATCCTCACCGCGGGCGGCTTTGACTGCCATATCCATTTCATCTGCCCGCAGCAGATTGACGAGGCGCTGATGTCGGGTATCACCACCATGCTCGGCGGCGGCACCGGACCGGCGCATGGGACGCTGGCGACGACCTGCACCCCCGGCCCGTGGCATTTGCAGCGGATGATCGAGAGCTTCGATGCCTTCCCGATGAACATCGGCCTTTCCGGAAAGGGCAATGCGTCGCTGCCGGGCGCTTTGGAAGAGATGATCAAGGCGGGAGCGTGTTCGCTCAAGCTGCACGAAGACTGGGGCACGACGCCCGCCGCGATTGATTGCTGCCTGTCAGTGGCGGACGCCTACGATGTTCAGGTGATGATCCATACCGATACGCTGAACGAAAGCGGCTTTGTCGAGGACACGATTTCGGCGATCAAGGGCCGCACCATTCATGCCTTTCACACTGAGGGCGCGGGCGGCGGCCATGCGCCGGACATTATCAAGATATGCGGCCAGCCGAACGTTATCCCCTCCTCCACCAATCCAACGCGGCCCTACACGGTCAACACGATTGCCGAGCATCTCGACATGCTGATGGTGTGCCACCATCTGTCGCCGGCGATTTCCGAAGACATCGCCTTTGCCGAGAGCCGTATCCGCAAGGAGACCATTGCGGCAGAAGACATCCTGCATGACATCGGCGCGTTTTCGATCATCTCGTCGGACAGTCAGGCCATGGGCCGCGTCGGCGAAGTTTTGATCCGCACCTGGCAGACGGCGCACAAGATGAAAGTGCAGCGCGGTCGCCTCAAGGAAGAAACCGGCGACAACGACAATTTCCGGGTCAAACGCTACATCGCCAAATACACGATCAATCCGGCGATTGCGCAAGGCATGTCGAAACATATCGGCTCGGTGGAAGTTGGCAAGCGCGCCGACTTGGTGATGTGGAACCCGGCGTTTTTTGGTGTGAAGCCGGACATGGTCATCATCGGCGGCTCCATCGTCGCAGCGCCCATGGGAGACCCGAACGCCTCGATCCCGACGCCGCAGCCGGTGCACTACCGCCCGATGTTCGCGGCTTTCGGCAAAAGCGCCTCCCGCGCATCGGTGACCTTCGTGTCGCAAGCGGCGATGGACCTTGGCCTCAGGGCGCGGATCGGCGTCGACAAGGGAATGCTCGCCGTCGAGAACACGCGCGGCGGCATTGGCAAACGCTCGATGATCCACAATGACGCGACGCCGTTCATGGAGGTCAATCCGGAGACCTATGAAGTGCGCGCGGATGGCGTGCTGCTGACATGCGAGCCCGCGACCGTGCTGCCGATGGCGCAGCGGTATTTTCTGTTTTGAAGGGTGACTTGATTGTAGTTACGTTTGTAGTTATATTGAAGGGACAGCATGCTGGAATTTGAATGGGATGAGGCTAAGAACCGGGCCAACATTGCAAAGCATGGTATCGATTTCAACGATGCAAAGCGCGTGTTCTACGGACCCAACGTCACCGATGAGGAAACTGAGTATCACTATGGTGAGTATCGTTTCAACACCTTGGGACTGCTTGACGGACTTGTTGTCTTGATGGTTGTTCACACCGACCGCGACGACAGATTGAGACTGATTTCAGCCAGAGAGGCGACACCAAATGAACGAAGAAAATTTGAAGCCGCCCTATTCCCGTCCTCTTACGGCTAAGGAGCTGGCGGACCGTCCGGACTCAGAAATAGACCTTTCCGATATGCCCGAGCTCACCGACGAATGGTTCGCCAAAGCCCGTGTCATTTACCCGCATGAGCGCAAACAGCAGCTGACTGTCCGGCTCGATGCAGATGTCGTCGAGTTCTTCAAAGCCAAAGGCAAGGGCTATCAAACGCGCATGAACGAGGTGCTCAAGACCTACGTCGATGCGATGCGGAAGTAAGCGCCCTTTTGGCTGACGTCCTGTCAGAGAGTCATGACTTTTGGCCAAACTTCATGAGGTTTGGCCAGTGCAGCATGTCAGACAACGCCCACAGACAGAATTTCATTCCTCGAACCACCACCCGTTTGGCCGCTGTTGAAAATCTGTGCTAAAGGATGCGCCCATGAACAAGCATTCCGCCCTTCCACACCAAACGCTCTACGACAGCGATTATTATCTCTGGTCGGAGCGTCAGGCGGCCTTGCTACGGCAAGGCAAGCTGACTTTGCTCGACATTGAAAACCTGGCCGAGGAGATCGAAAGCTTGGGCAAGAGCGACCGCAGGGCTTTGATGAGCCAGGTTCAGCGTCTTCTCGTTCACCTGCTCAAATGGCAGTTTCAAAAGCCGCGCCGGTCCGAGAGTTGGCGCAAGTCCATCCAGATGGCGCGGGACGCCATGAGCCGCATCGTCGAAGACAGTCCGAGCCTGCGGGACGCCATTGCGAAGCGCCTGGAAAATGAGTTCAAACTCGCGCGCCGAAACGC
>JANNRN010000233.1:0-11123 GCA_031401375.1 Phyllobacteriaceae bacterium
GTGCCGGAAGGCACAAGGATCATTGTGTCCGGACAGGATTTCGTCACCGATGGCGAGGTGGTCAAGCCGGTGGACCCGGACGCGGCCATGCTTGGTAAACTCGCTGGCGAAGCAACCACAGCGCAATAGGCGGTTCCCATGGGTTATGTGATTGATCTGGCGATCCGCAATGCGCGACTGACGCTGTCGGTGCTCTTGTTCTTCCTCATTTCGGGAACGCTGGCCTACCGGTCAATCCCCAAGGAGGCCGAGCCCGACATCCAGATCCCGATCATCTATGTTTCGCTGGGTTTCAACGGCATATCGCCTGAGGATGCGGAGCGCCTCCTCCTGCGGCCGGTCGAAGCAAAGTTAAAAAATATCAAAGATATCAAGGAGATGCGCTCTTCCGCTTTTCAGGGCGGCGGTTTTGTGCTGGTCGAGTTTCAGGCTGGCGCCAACCTTTCCGACTCGTTGGAGGACGTGCGCTCAAAGGTCTCGGATGCCAAGCGCGACCTGCCGCAGGGGGCCGATGAACCGACGATCAGCGAGGTCAATCTTTCGGAATTTCCAGTCCTTGTCGTGACACTGTCCGGCGAGGTGCCCGAGCGCATTCTGGTGAAGGCGGCACGCGAATTGCGCGACCAGTTGAAGGATGTGGACGGCGTTCTCGATGCCAAACTGCAGGGTGCGCGCGACGATCTGGTCGAAGTGATCATCGACCCGATCAAGCTCTCATCCTATGGTTTGAAACTTGACCAGCTGGTCGGCGGCGTTGCAGCCGGAAACTCACTGGTCGCCGCAGGCACCATTGAAGGCAGCGCCGGCAAATACGCCGTCAAAGTGCCTTCGCTGATCGAATCCATCGAGGATGTTGCCAATCTGCCTGTCGTTGCGGGCCCGAACGCAGTGGTGAGAGCGCGCGATCTCGCCACGATCCGCTCGACCTTCAAGGATGCCGAAACCATCACACGGCTTGGCGGCAAGCCGGCCATCGCCATTGAAATCTCCAAGCGCACCGGCGCGAACCTCATCAACACGGTGGATGCCGTCAAAAAGGTCGCGGAGGAATTCAAACCTCAAATGCCTGCGGGCGGCGTCATCACCTTCACTCAGGACAAATCCGAGACCATCCGTCAGCTTCTCGCCGACCTGCAGAACTCCGTGCTGACGGCGGTGATTTTGGTCTTCATCATCATCCTTTTCGCACTGTCTGGCCGCGCGTCGCTTTTCATCGGCTTTGCCATCCCGGTGTCATTCCTGATGGGCATTTTGTTCCTGTCCCTGGCGGGTCACACAGTGAACCTTGTCGTGCTGTTCTCGCTGATTCTGGCGGTCGGCATGCTGGTCGACGACGCGATCATCGTGGTCGAGTTTGCCGAGCGGCGCATGACGGAAGGCATGGACAAGGTCGAGGCTTTTTCGATGGCGGCCAAACGCATGACCGGTCCGGTCGCGGCAGCGACGCTTACCCGCGTTGCCGCATTTTCACCGCTGCTGTTCTGGCCGGGCATTGTCGGCGAGTTCATGAAATACATGCCGATCACGCTGATCGCCACGCTTTCGGCCTCGCTGCTCTACGCCCTGATCTTCGTGCCGACGCTTGGCGCCATGTTCGGCAAGAAACCGCCTGCCGAAGCCGAGATCAAGGACGGGCCTTACATGTGGACGGTCAACAAGGCGGTGCATCATCCGTTCATCGTCATGTTTCTGGCGGTAAGCCTGCTCGTCGGCGTTCAGTATTCCTACGTAAAACTCGGCTCTGGCGTGGAATTCTTCCCCAATGTGGAGCCCGACTACGGGCTTTTATATGTGAAAGCGCGCGGCAATCTCTCGCTGGACGAAAAGGACGCCAAAGTCCGTGAGGCCGAACAGAAACTTCTCGGCTGGCCGGGCGTCAAAAATGTTTATACCCGCGTTGGCAAGGCGTCCGGAGGCGGCAATGATGTGGCCGAAGATGTTATCGGTGTCATCCAGTACGAGTTCATCAACTGGCGCGAGCGCAAGAAAGCCGACCAGATCCTGACCGACTTGCGCCAGGCCATGAAGGGCATGCCCGGTGTCGATGTCGAGGTTTCGGTGCCGGAGGCGGGCCCGCCAACCGGCAAGGCGGTCCAGGTGCGGCTCTCCGCCGCCGATCCTGCCAATCTCAACGCCACGGCGGCGGATGTTGCGAAAATGCTGTCTGAAAACCCGGACATCATTGATATCAACGACGGATTGCCGGTGCCCGGCATCGACTGGGAACTGAAAGTGGACCGCACCGAAGCGGCCAAATACGGCATCGGCCCCGGCTCGGTCGGCACAGTGGTGCAATTGGTGACCACCGGCCTGAAGCTGTCCGACTACCGGCCTGCCGGTGCGGACGATTCCGTTGATATCCGGCTGCGTCTGCCCGAGGAGAGCCGGACGCTGGCAACGCTTGACCAGTTGCGTATTGAAACGGCGCTCGGCTCCGTGCCGATTTCCAACTTCGTCAAGCGCGAGCCGACTCGCAGTCTCGGCCTGTTGAACCGCATCGACGGGGAGCGCACCATCACGGTTCAGGCCGGTGTGCGCGAAGGCGTGCAAAGTGCCATAGTTCAGGAAGCGGTGAAGACCGCGCTTGGCGCCAGGAACATGGGCGACATCAAGTGGAAACTGGTCGGCGAAGACGAGGAACAGGCCAAGGCCAGCGCCTTCCTGATGAATGCTTTCGGTACGGCGATCTTCCTGATTTTCATTGTGCTGCTTGCCCAGTTCAACAAGTTTATTTCCGTGTCACTGGTGCTATCAGCGGTGGTCATGTCAACAATCGGCGTGTTTCTCGGGCTTCTCATCATGGGGCAGCCCTTCTCCATCGTGATGACCGGCATCGGCGTCATCGCGCTGGCGGGTGTAGTGGTGAACAACAATATCGTTCTGATCGATACCTATGATCACCTGCGCGCCGAAGGCATGGAAAAATACGACGCCATCCTGAAGACATGCCGGGAACGGGCGCGGCCGGTTGTGCTGACGGCGGCAACGGCGATCCTTGGCGTCCTGCCGATTGCCTTCGGCGTCAATCTGGAACTCATGTCGCATGATACGACAATCAATGCGCCGTCGACACAATGGTGGATCGCCCTTTCCAGCGCCATCGTATTTGGCCTTGCCTTCTCGACTGTGCTGACGCTGATCGTTACGCCCTCGATGCTGATGATATTCACGCGGTCAAAGCAAAAGGGCGAGCGCCGCGGTTTGTTTGCGCGGCTCTTGCGCCGCAGAGCAAAGCCCGCCCCTGAAGGCGAGGCAGCGCCCGCCGAGTGATCATGCCGCCTGATTTTGAGCGGTAACCGTGGTGCCCTGGGCGCTCAGCGCATGCCGCACCGCCTCGTCGAGCGGTGTGTGCGGGATTTCGCCGATCAACCGCTTTGGCACCAGCCGCATTACGACATGCGCGAAAGTTTCAGCGTCCTTTCGCCCGGTCCGCCGCCGCAGCCTGATTGGCGCAGACCGCCACGATGACCAAGAGGATCGCAAGCGTCACGTAGGTCACCCGAAAGCCGATATGCTCGGCGACAAAACCGATCAGGGAAGGCGCGACCAGTATGCCGGAATATCCCATGGTGGTGACAACCGACATGCCGGCGCCCGTCGATAATCCCGGCTGGTTGCCTGCCGCCGAGAAGAGGATTGGCACCATATTGGCAACGCCAATGCCACAAAACGCAAAGGCGATGATGGCGAGCCACGGGCTGGGCGCGATTGCGCCCGCCAACATGCCCGCAGCCGCGATCAGGCCCGAAACCCGCAATGTCCGCACGGCGCCGAACCGGTTGCGCACCACATCGCCGAGGAACCGCATCACCGCCATCGTCCCGGCAAAAAACGCAAAGGCAAAGCCGCTTGTCTGCACGTTCGCGCCAAGCTCCTTGCCAAGATAGAGCGCCGCCCAGTCCAGCACCGCGCCTTCCGGCACCATCGAGGACAACGCCATCAGTCCGAGCAGATAGACGGCAGGGTTTCGCGGCCATTCATATTTCGGCTTGGCAGTGTCAACGTCGTGATGTGCAGGCTCGGTGACGAGGAACGGAATGGCCGCAAGGGCTACGGCGAGGGCGAGGCCGCTCGCGATAAGGGCATGCGCCTCAACACCGAACCTTGCAATCAGCGGGCCGCCGATTGCCCCGCCGATGAAGCCACCAAGACTCCAGAAGCCATGTGAAGACGACATCACGGCGCGGTTAAGCCGCTTCTCGACCTCGACAGCATTGGCATTCATCGCCACATCCATCGAGCCGATCAGCCCGCCCATGACAAACAGCGCCAGCGCCGCCGCCGGGATGTTCGGCGACAGCACAACAGCGGCAAGTGACACGGTTGCCGCCAGCGCAAAACCACGTGTCACGCGGCGCGAGCCGTAATGATTGATCAGCCATCCGGTTGATGACATCGCCATGACTGCGCCAAGACCGAACAACAGGATCAAGAGGCCCAGAATGAACTCGGTAATGTCATGACGCGGCAGCATGAACGGAATTTGCGGCGCCCACGACCCCATGATGAAGCCATTGACCAGAAACATCGCCGCCACTGCCCAGCGCCCGCGAATGGCGGCTTTCAGATCAAACAACATGCCGGGAATCACTCCGCTTGAAACACTGCAGGTTTAGAGCGTTTCCGCTTTTGATGGAATCATCAAAAGCACAGCACAACGCGACAATTCAATAACTTAGAGCGCGTCTGCGTTTCCGTGAAATGCTGATGCGCTCTAGAAGCAGACCGCAGGATTTCCAACGGGAAAAGGATTCTGGACAAGAAGGCTGAACGCCTTTCTAACCGAACACAACCAGCAGGTCCTTGGCGTCTATCTGGTCGCCGGCTTTCACCAGCACTTCGCTTATCTTGCCGTCACGCTCGGCGTGCAGCGCCGTTTCCATCTTCATCGCCTCAATGGAAACGAGCACGTCTCCGGCCTTGACTTCCTGACCCGCCTGCACCGCGAGCGCTGAAATGACGCCGGGCATCGGCGCGGCGACATGGGCGT
The DNA here is from genome assembly GCA_031401375.1 of Phyllobacteriaceae bacterium. Classification (GTDB taxonomy): domain Bacteria; phylum Pseudomonadota; class Alphaproteobacteria; order Rhizobiales; family Rhizobiaceae; genus JANOYJ01. The sequence continues at coordinate 4,991 of JANNRN010000233.1, forward strand.
CATTGCCCAATTCCGCCTTGCGCCGCGCCCGCACACCCTTGGCCCCATGTGCACGGTCCGGCACCTTGATGCGCCGCGGTTGGCCGTTCATTTCAAAGAACACGGTGATCATGCCCTGGTCATCGGTATCGCCGATGGCAAGACAGCGGATGACAAGCGTCTTGCCTCTTTCCATCTCGACGAAAATTTCTTCTTCGGACTTCAGCCCGTAGAAATAAACCGGCGTCGGCAGGATCGAAACCGGACCATAGGTTTCAGAAGCGCCGGCAAAGTCCGTGAAGACCTTGGGATACATGAGGTAGGAGGCAAATTCCTGATCGCTGACCTTGCGGTCGAGCTTGGCTTCGATTGTCTTGCGTTGCTTGGTCAGATCCGCTTCCTTGATCAAGGATCCGGGACGCACAACAATCGGCTCCACCCCTTTGAGCACCTTCTTCTGCAATGCCTTCGGCCAGCCCGAGGGCGGTTGACCGAGATCGCCGCGCAGCATGGAAACGACAGAATCCGGGAAAGCGATGTCCTTGGCCGGGTTCTCGACATCGGCGACGCTGAGATCCTGACTGACCATCATCAGCGCCATGTCGCCGACAACCTTGGAAGAAGGCGTCACCTTGACGATGTCGCCGAACATCCGGTTCACATCGGAATAGGCTTGCGCCACTTCGTGCCAGCGTGTCTCAAGGCCAAGCGAACGGGCTTGCTCTTTCAGATTGGTGAACTGGCCACCCGGCATTTCGTGCAAATAGACTTCGGAAGCCGGACCCTTCAAGTCGCTCTCGAAGGCTGCGTATTGCGTGCGAACCGCCTCCCAGTAGAAAGAAATTTTGCGTATCCAGACCGGATCAAGGCCGGTGTCGCGCTCCGTGCCCCGCAACGCCTCGACAAGGGAGCCGAGACAGGGCTGCGAGGTGTTTCCCGACAGCGCGTCCATCGCCGCATCAATGGCGTCAACACCACTTTCCACGGCGGCCAGCACGGTCGCCGCGCCAATGCCGGACGTATCATGCGTGTGCAGATGGATCGGCAGATCCGTGGCGCCGCGCAGCGCCTTGAACAGAACCCGCGCCGCCGACGGCTTCAACAGGCCCGCCATATCCTTGAGCGCGATGATATGGGCGCCCGCCCGTTCCAGTTCTCCGGCAAGTTCCACATAGTATTTGAGATTGTACTTGGCGCGGTCCGGGTCGAGAATGTCGCCCGTGTAACAGATCGCCGCTTCCAGAAGCTTGTCCTCTTCAAGAACCGCGTCCATCGATACGCGCATGTTCTCGACCCAGTTCAGACAGTCGAATACGCGGAACAGATCGACGCCTCCGAGCGCCGCCTGCTTGACGAAGTATTTCACGACATTATCGGCATAATTGGTGTAGCCAACGCCATTGGCGCCGCGCAGCAACATCTGCAGGAGCAGGTTCGGCGCGCCTTCCCGCACTTTCGACAGGCGCTCCCACGGATCTTCGGTGAGGAACCGCATTGAAACATCAAAAGTCGCGCCGCCCCAGCATTCAAGTGACAGAAGCTGCGGCAATGCCCGCGCATAGGTTCCGGCAATATCGGCAATGTCCTTGGTGCGGATACGCGTGGCGAGCAGCGATTGATGACCGTCGCGCATGGTCGTATCGGTGACCAGCACACGCTTTTCGTTGCGCATCCATTCGGCGAACTTCTTCGGGCCGTCACGCTCGAGACGCTGGCGGGTTCCCTCAGGCGCAGCGCCGCCATGAAACGGCACCCGCGGCGGCGCAGCATCCGGATTGGGCCTTGCTCTGGTCTTCGCCTCGGGATGGCCGTTGACGGTGACATCGGCCAGATAGTTCATGATCTTGGTGGCGCGGTCCTTGCGTTTGACCTGCGCGAACAATTCCGGCGTCGTGTCGATGAAACGCGTTGTATAGGAATTATCCCTGAATTTCGGGTGGCTGATGATGGCTTCAAGGAAGGTGAGATTGGTGGCGACGCCGCGAATGCGGAATTCGCGCAGGGCCCGGTCCATGCGCGCAATGGTTTCCTGCGACGTTGGCGCCCAGGCCGTCACTTTCTCCAGAAGCGGATCATAGAACCTTGTGATGACCGCGCCCGAATAGGCCGTGCCGCCGTCAAGCCGGATACCAAAGCCGGTAGCGCCGCGATAAGCAGTGATGCGCCCATAGTCCGGAATGAAATTGTGTTCGGGATCCTCGGTGGTGATCCGGCACTGCAGGGCATGACCGTTGAGGCGAATGTCCGCCTGGGCAGGGACACCGGATTCCGGCGTTCCGATGCGCGCGCCGTCAACCATATGGATTTGCGCCTTGACGATATCGATGCCGGTGATTTGTTCGGTCACCGTGTGTTCGACCTGAATACGCGGATTGACCTCGATGAAATAAAAGTCCTGATTGTCCGCATTCATCAGGAACTCGACGGTCCCCGCCGCCAGATAATTGGTCTGGCGGGCAATTCTCAGGGCGTAGCCGCAAACTTCCTGCCGCTGGGCCTCAGAAAGATAAGGCGCAGGCGCGCGCTCAACGACTTTCTGGTTGCGCCGCTGGATAGAACAATCGCGCTCATAAAGATGCACCACATTGCCATGCCGGTCGCCGATAACCTGCACCTCGACATGGCGCGCCCGCTCGACCAGTTTTTCGAGATAGACTTCGTCCTTGCCGAACGCGGCCCGGGCTTCACGCTTGCCTTCAATCACTTCGCGTTCAAGATCGGCTTCCGCGCGGATGGTGCGCATGCCGCGTCCGCCGCCGCCCCATGAGGCTTTCAGCATCAGCGGATAACCGATTTTCAAGGCGAGTTTCTTCACCTCTTTCATGTCATCCGGCAGCGGATCGGTTGCCGGAATGACCGGAACGCCGACGGAAATCGCCAGATGCCGCGCGGCAACCTTGTTGCCAAGACGGCGCATCGTGTCGGGGGAAGGTCCGATGAAAGTAATGCCCGCCTCAGCGCAGGCTTCCGCAAATTCCGGGCTTTCCGACAACAGGCCGTATCCCGGATGGATGGCATCGGCGCCGGAGAGTTTGGCAACCCGGATAATCTCCGGGATCGACAAATAGCTCTCGATCGGCCCCATGTCCTTGGCAAGATGCGGTCCGCGGCCGACCTGATAGCTTTCATCGGCCTTGAACCGGTGAAGGGCCAATTTGTCTTCCTCGGCCCAAATCGCCACGGTTTTCAGGCCAAGCTCATTGGCGGCGCGGAACACCCGGATGGCAATTTCAGACCGGTTGGCAACAAGGATTTTGGTTATCGGCACCGGCTCACCCCTTTGAAGCGCTGACTGCAGGGAACTTCGATGATCGTCATCCGACGAGTGTTCTGTCGATTGCATAATGTGCGTTTTGCTGCGGTGCAAACATATTCATCGCGCCGCATCATAGCGCAATCGAGACAGCCAAGAAAAAACCCGCCCGGATTGCTCCGGACGGGTTCAAAGGATCAATGCGGCTTAAAGCCGATTGATGATTACTTTGCGTTTTCGATGTAGGTGAATGTACCGTCGGCTTGCTTCGTCCATGTGTACATGACGTAGTCCGGACGGGTGATGTCGCCCTTTTCATTGTAGCCGATTTCGCCGATTGTGGTTGCCCATGGGCCGGAGGCCTTGATGGCGGCAGCGACAGCCTGCGCGTCGTCCGACTTGCCGACCTTGTTGGCGGCGGCAGCAACGATCTGCAGAGCAGCGTAGGAGTAGAGTGTGTAGGCTTCAGGCTCGAAACCGGCAGCGCGGAACTTTTCGACGAGTTCCTTGGCGGCTGGGTTCTTGCGTGGATCTGGCGCAAACGTCATCAACGTGCCTTCGACGGCAGGACCTGCAATCGAGGCCAGTTCGTTCGACACAAGGCCATCGCCGGACATGAACTGGAGCTTGACGCCCTGGTCAGCTGCCTGGCGCATCAACAAACCGACTTCAGTGTGCAGGCCGCCCCAATAAACGAACGTTACGCCAGCGTCCTTCATCTTGGTGATCAGCGCCGAGAAGTCCTTGTCACCGATGTTGACGCCTTCATACATGACTTCGGTCACGCCGGCGCCATTCATCGACTTCTTGGTTTCATCGGCAAGGCCCTGACCATAAGGTGTCTTGTCGTGAATGACGGCGATCTTGGCGTCCTTGTAACCGGCGGCGATGAAAGCGCCTGCAACTGCGCCCTGCTGATCGTCGCGGCCGCAAGTACGGAACGTATTCCACAGACCACGTTCGGTCAGCTGCGGGTTGGTCGCCGAAGGCGTGATCACCAGAACGCCGTTCTCGGCATAAACGTCGGATGCGGGGATGGTCACGCCTGAGTTGAAGTGACCGACAACGTACTTGACGCCATCCGCAACAAATTTGTTGGCAACCGAGATGCCTTGCTTCGGATCGGAAACGTCGTCGCCGATCGTAAGCTTGATCATTTCGCCATTGATGCCGCCAGCGGCATTGATATCAGCGGCAGCTTGTTCAGCACCCTTCTGCAGCTGAGCGCCGAAAGCAGCGTTTGGACCGGTGATCGGGCCGGCAACGCCGATCAGGATGTCAGCGTAAGCTGCACCGCTGAATGCCATCATGGCGGCAAGCGCTACGCCTGAGAACAGAGACTTTTTCATATGGTAACTCCCATTGGTTTTTTGGAGGGTCGATTGCCCCGACGGCGGTGTCCCGCCGCTTGGAGGCGAAGTTTGCCGATTTCGCGGCAAATGTCACGTTGATTCGTAAGGGTTTTCACGAACAAACCCTTAGATCAGCTGTTAATCTTAATTTAACGGTCTTTCCACGACAGCGGCGAGGCCTTTTCATAGAGCCAGTGATATTGGCTGGTCATCTGATTGGTGCGCTTGACCTGATATCCCAGCCACGCCACCACAATCAGCACGGACGTGTCGAGCGCATAATGAGGCAGGCTGAACATCGTCGCTTCGTAAAGCGCGAAATGCAGGAACCGCACACCGGCGCCAACCAGCAACACGTAAAAGAGCAGGATCGGCAGGCTGCGCCACGTCTGGGCGCAGGACTTGCCTGTGATCCAGGCCGCACCGCACGCGAGCAGGAAAAACGCATACTCGCCCACGAAAACGTGTCCAGAGAGAATATCCAGCAGCATTATCTCATTCCCCTCAATGGGCCCCTCAATGGGCTCCGCCTTCAAGATAGGCGGCGCGTACTTCCGGATTGGCCAATAGTTCCTTGCCGGAACCGCTCATGGTGATCGCGCCATTGACCATCACATAGCCGCGCGAGGCAAGTTTGAGCGCACCGAACGCGTTTTGCTCGACAAGAAATACCGTCAGCTTTTCGTTCTTGTTCAATTCGCGAATGGCATCGAAAATCTGTCTGACAATCAAAGGCGCCAAACCGAGCGAGGGCTCGTCCAGCAACAAGAGCTTGGGACGCGCCATCAGGGCGCGGGCGATCGAGAGCATCTGCTGCTCGCCGCCCGACAACGTGCCGCCGCGCTGTGTGATGCGTTCTTTGAGGCGCGGGAACAGGTCGAAAACCTTGCGCACGTCCTCATCGTAATATTGCAGGCTGTCGAGGCTCGCGCCCATTTGCAGGTTTTCCTGCACAGTCATGCGCGAGAATATCCGGCGGCCCTCCGGCGACTGGGAAATGCGCATGCGCGCAATTTCGTGGGTCGCCATTTTGGTGATGTCGGTTCCGTCAAAAATAACTGACCCGCTGCGGGCATGAGGCGCGCCGCAGATCGTCATCATCAAGGTCGACTTGCCCGCGCCGTTTGCGCCGATCAACGTGACGATCTCACCGGCATTGACGTCCATATCGACACTGCGCAGCGCGCAGATATTGCCATAATAGGTCTCAACACCGCGAATTTTGAGAAGCGGTTCTTGCGCCATTATTTACGCCCTCCCGCTTTTGCTGCTTTCGGTTTCGGCAAGCCGATGCCCTTTGCAAATTTCCTGGCCTGACCGATCCAGTCTTCCCGCGCGATGCGGCCGTCGAACTCGAGATACTTCTCGACGGTGATAATGTCGGCCTTCTTCCACGCCGCGATCTGCGCAAAAGTCGTGATGCCATGCGCAGCGAGCTTCTGCTTGTTCACCGGGCCAATGCCTTTGATGATGAGAAGATCGTCGGCAAGTTTCGGCGCCGCAGCGGCTTTCACCACCGGTGCTTTGGTCGGCGCGGTTTTGGCCGCAG
>JANNRN010000234.1:0-2085 GCA_031401375.1 Phyllobacteriaceae bacterium
GGATGCGCTTTTGCCAACCATGGGGGGGCAAACCGCGCTCAACACGGCCTTGTCCCTGCGCCGGATGGGCGTCTTGGAGCGTTACAATGTCGAAATGATCGGCGCCAATGCCGAGGCCATCGACATGGCGGAAGATCGGGCCCTGTTCCGCGAGGCCATGAAGCGGATTGGGTTGGAGACGCCAAGATCAATGTTGGCCAATGCAACCGATGCGAAAGATCTGGACCGCAAACTTCACAAGGCCAAGCGCGAGGAAGTGAAGGCAAGGTTCTCCGGCGCCGATCTCGATATTGCACTTGATCAACTGGAAAACGAATGGAACCTTGGCGAAAGTGACCGCAAACAGCGCTATGTCAGTCACGCCATGGCAGTTGGCGCGCGCGCCATTGACGAGATCGGACTTCCCGTCATCATACGACCCTCCTTTACCATGGGCGGAACCGGAGGTGGTATTGCCTATAACCGTTCCGAATTCTTTGACATTGTCAGCGGCGGACTTGACGCTTCCCCGACCACAGAAGTGCTGATCGAAGAGTCGGTCCTAGGATGGAAGGAATATGAGATGGAGGTCGTCCGCGACAAGGCGGACAATTGCATCATTATCTGTTCGATCGAGAATATCGATCCGATGGGCGTTCATACCGGCGATTCAATCACCGTCGCCCCTGCCTTGACGCTTACTGACAAAGAATACCAAATCATGCGCAACGCCTCCATCGCGGTATTGCGTGAGATCGGCGTCGAGACAGGCGGGTCGAACGTACAGTTTGCGGTAAACCCTGCCGACGGACGCCTGGTTGTCATTGAGATGAACCCGCGTGTTTCGCGCTCTTCGGCCTTGGCATCGAAGGCGACTGGCTTTCCCATCGCCAAAATCGCAGCGAAACTCGCCGTCGGCTACACGCTGGACGAATTGGACAATGACATAACGGGTGCCGCGACACCTGCATCGTTCGAACCGTCGATTGATTATGTCGTGACCAAGATTCCGCGCTTTGCGTTTGAGAAGTTCCCCGGCGCTTCTCCGGTACTGACCACCGCCATGAAGTCGGTCGGCGAGGTGATGGCGATTGGCCGAACGTTCCAGGAGAGCCTGCAAAAAGCGCTTCGCGGTCTCGAAACCGGCTTGACCGGTCTGGATGAAATCGAAATCCCCGGCATCGGAATAGGCGATGACCGCAACGCTATTCGCGCCGCGCTTGGAAAGCCAACACCCGACCGTTTGCGCATGGTCACCCAAGCCATGCGGCTTGGCCTTACAAATGAGGCAATCCACGACTCTTGCAAGATCGATCCATGGTTCCTGGAGCAGTTGCGCGGCATTATCGATATGGAAGAGCGCGTGCGGGAACACGGGCTGCCGCAGGATGCGGAAAACCTTCGAATGTTGAAGGCGATGGGCTTTTCCGACGCCCGCCTTGCGGCATTGACGGGCAAACGCGGCAAAGAGGTTGCCAAACTCCGCAACGAACTCAAGGTCCATCCCGTCTACAAGCGCATTGACACATGCGCGGCGGAGTTCGCCTCGCCAACCGCCTACATGTACTCCACCTATGAGGCGCCATTTGCTGGCGAATGGCGTTCTGAAGCGGAGGTTTCCGACCGCAAGAAAGTTGTCATTTTGGGCGGCGGACCGAACCGCATCGGCCAAGGCATCGAATTCGACTATTGTTGCTGTCATGCATCATTTGCGCTGCGCGAAGCGGGCTATGAATCCATCATGATCAACTGCAATCCGGAAACCGTCTCCACCGACTACGACACTTCCGATCGTCTTTACTTTGATCCTCTCACGGCCGAAGACGTGTTGGAAATCCTGCGTGTTGAGCAAGAACGGGGAACCTTGCACGGCGTGATCGTGCAGTTCGGCGGCCAGACGCCACTGAAACTCGCGGATGCGCTCGAGAGGGCCGGCATACCAATCCTTGGGACCACACCCGACGCCATTGACCTTGCCGAGGACCGCGACCGTTTCCAGAAACTGCTGGTAAAACTTGACCTTACCCAGCCCAGGAATGGCATCGCTTACTCGGTGGAACAATCCCGCACCGTGGCTTCGGAACTTGGCTTTCCGCTTGTCGTTCG
>JANNRN010000235.1:0-1503 GCA_031401375.1 Phyllobacteriaceae bacterium
GAAGGTCTATGCGGTCGGGCGCGAATTGTTTCACGCGCGCCGCGCCCTTGCCAAGGCGCTTGGCCTCAAGTGGGGAGCCTATCACCTCGCCCGGCCCGGCAATCCGCGTGAGCAGGCCGATCATTTCCTCGACTTCACTGAACCCGCGCCCGACGATTTGATGGCGCTGGACCTTGAAGACAATGACCCGGAAAAATTCATGTCGCTTGCGGACGCGGAGGAGTTCGCCCGGCAAATTTTCCGCAGAACCGGGCGCTATCCGGTGCTGTACACCAATGGCTCCACCACCCGGCATATCGGCGAGATGCGCGACGCCTATCCGGTGCTCTCGCGCCTGAAGCTCTGGTACGCCCGCTACCGGCCGGATATTGTTGGCTATTTTCCGATGGGCAATTGGGAAAACTACACGCTTTGGCAGTTTGCCAGCCATATCAACTGCAATCACGATGGCTGTCCGTATCGCATTGAAGGCACCGGCGCGGATATCGACATCAATGTCGTGGACATGAGTGTTGATGACTTGCGGGCAAACTGGCCATTTGACGGTCTCGTCAAGCGCCTTGGTCCCAAAACCAGCCGCGACTGGCCGCATATGCTTGTTGCTGCGGCCAAGGCCGGCACTGCAACACTCACCGATCAGAGCCGGACTGCGATGTCATGGGTCACGGCCAGCTGGCCGCAAAAGCCGCTGCCGCGCATGATGGTCGCTTCGTTCGGCATCGACATGATCGAAACGGCGTCGGTTACCGTCGCCTACTACAATGACAGCGCTCAGCGCCGTTGTTCGCGGATGATTTCACGCCAACCAATGTCGGAGCGGTAGAAGCCTTCCGGCCAGTCGATTTCGTCCACCGCGTCATAGGCCCGGCGTTGGGCAAGTTCGATGGTCTTGCCGATCGCCGTCACGTTCAAAACCCGGCCACCATTTGCGAGAATCTCGTGACCGCGCGCCATGGTTCCGGCGTGGAAAATCTTGACGCCTTCCTGCAACTCCGCCGCGCCGATGCTGCCAATCACCGTTCCGGTTTTCGGCGTTCCGGGATAACCCTGCGCAGCCATCACTACCGTCAGCGCCGCATCGCTGCGCCAGCGGATGGATACCTGATCCAGCACGCCATCCACGGCGGCATTCAGCAGAACCAGAAGATCATCTTTCAGCCGCATCATCAGAACCTGCGTTTCAGGATCACCGAAGCGCGTATTATATTCGATGAGCTTTGGACCGTCAGCCGTCAGCATCAGCCCTGCAAACAGGACACCGGTAAACGGCGTTCCGCGCGCCGCCATGCCGTGCATGGTCGGTTCGATGATTTCCGCCATCACCCGCGCCTCAAGTTCAGGCGTCATTGCGCCCGTCGGCGAATAAGCGCCCATGCCGCCGGTATTGAGCCCGGTGTCGCCGTCTCCGGCACGCTTGTGGTCCTGCGCACTTGAAAACGGCACGGCGGTTTTGCCGTCGCACAGGCAAAAGAACGACACTTCCTCACCTTCGAGAAACGCCTC
>JANNRN010000236.1:0-1599 GCA_031401375.1 Phyllobacteriaceae bacterium
CACCTGGCGCTCGAGATTGAACTGGCAGATGCAATTCTGCATCCTTCGGTCGATGATCTGAAGATAGCGGAACTCAAGCGGCGAAAACTTGTTCTGAAGGACGAAATGGAGAAGCTGCGAACAACCCGAACAACGCATTAGCTTTCAAAAGGCTTATGCCATCAAGTCCGACCGCTGCCGCAAGCGCAACTGCGGACTGGTCTGGAAAACGAGGCCGCTGACGTATTGATGTCAGTGTCTGTTCAAGAATTCAATGTCGAAAGTCAGATGGTGTGGTTTTATGAGCACCGGAGCGGAGCGAACTTAAGTTCGTGAGCACCGGAAGCGGAACAAAACCGCATCAGATGGCCGCGAGATTGAATTGTGGGACAGACACTCAGAGCGTGACGGTCATGCATTCCAGAATTGGTCGACCCATATGTTCACGGGGACGAACCCATCAGGGGCGAGCGAATAGATGCGGCTGGTCCCTTTTGACTGCACTTTTGCAAGATCAGCGTCGAGAAGCGCCTTCAAGTGCTGAGACACAGCCGGCCTCGATATCCCGGGCAACAAAGCCGAAAGTTCATTCACCGTCTTTGCACCTCGACGCAATTCCTCAAGAAGGATGCGGCGGTTTGGATCTGCGATCACTGCGAAAGGATCGGGTTTCGTCATTTTTGACCCTCCGCACGCGGATCAAGACGTGCTGACTCGGGAGTGAGCACACGCTCGCCGAGCATCGAGCGGAACAATTGCCGGCCGAGGATCGGCACCGACGCACGCCGATAGGTGCGCTGGATGGCATAAATGATGATCAGAGCGTGGGCGAGCGCAGTCACCGCGAACAGGCCCTCCGGGCCAATCCGGTTCATGGCAAAAGCTGAGAGCAACGGCCCTACGACTGTTCCCAGACCGTACAGGATCAGGAGGCCGCCGGAAACTTTGACAAAATGCGCCGGGTCGGCATGGTCGTTGGCGTGCGCGACGGCGATGGAATAAAGCGAATAGGCAAGGCCGCCATAGAGCCCGCACAGTCCAAGAATAATCATACGATCGTGCGGGCGCAAGACAACAAGGACCACGCCAATGGCCAGTGCGCCAGCCGCCGCACCAGCCAGCACATAGCGCCTGTCCGTCATGTCAGACAAGCGGCCGAAAGGCAGTTGGGTTATCGCTCCTGCAATAATGGCCAGACTCATCATGTAGGCAACATAGGCGGACGAAAGGCCGGCCTGGCCTCCATAGACCGGCCCCAGTGAGCCAAATGAGCCATTGGCAACGCCAACAAGAAAGCACGCCGCCGCGGCAACGGGCGAATTGCGCCAAATTGCGCCAAGATCCAGCGATACACTGCTGATCGGCCGGGGTGTTTCCGCGGTTGAAATCGCCGTCGGAACCAGTGCAAAGCAATAGAGAATACCGACAACCACGAAAAGTATGGGTGTCGAAACGTCTCCCGCCGCTGCACCAAGCTGCCCTAGTGTCACTGCGGTCAAAGACACCATCGTATAGAGGCCGAAAATCATTCCCCGGTTCTCGTTGGTCGCCTTTTCGTTGAGCCAGCTTTCAATGATCATGAACGCCCCGGCCATGGAAAAGCCGGTGAAGAAGCGCAGC
>JANNRN010000237.1:0-2659 GCA_031401375.1 Phyllobacteriaceae bacterium
TGGTCGATGGCAGCCAGGCGGCGGTGCACATGCCGGTTGATGTGCGCGATCTCGATTGCGATTTTTACGTCATGACCGGCCACAAGCTCTATGGGCCGAGCGGCATCGGCGTGCTCTACGGCAAGTATGACACGCTCGCCGAAATGCGCCCCTTCATGGGTGGCGGTGAAATGATCCGCGATGTCACCATGGACAATGTCACGTATGGCGAGCCGCCGCACCGCTTTGAGGCAGGAACCCCCCCCTTTGTGCAGGCCATCGGCCTCGGCGCGGCGCTGACTTACATGGACGGCATCGGACGCGAACGCATCGGGGCGCATGAAGCGGGCCTGCGCGACTACGCCCACCAACGCCTTTCGGCGATCAATTCGCTAAGGATTTTCGGCACAGCCAAAAACAAGGGCGCGATCGTTTCGTTTGAACTGGAGGGCATTCATGCCCACGACGTTTCGATGGTGATCGACCGCGCCGGTGTGGCGGTGAGGGCAGGCACCCACTGTGCGCAGCCGCTGATGCAGCGCTTTGGCGTGACATCTACCTGCCGCGCCTCGTTCGGCATGTATAATACCAAGGCGGAAATTGATATACTGGCCGAAGCGCTCGAAAAAGCGCGGCAGTTTTTTGCGTGAGGTAAGCCAATGGATGATGCATCACTCGCCCTTGATGACAAGGCCATCGACATGGTCAACGCCTCGACGGCCATCCCCGCCGATGAGCTTCAACGCATGACCGAGGACATCATTGCATCGCTGAAAACCGTGTACGACCCGGAAATCCCGTCTGACATCTATGAACTCGGGCTCATTTACAAGATCGATATCGAGGAAGACCGCTCGGTGACCGTTGACATGACCTTGACGGCGCCGGGCTGCCCTGTCGCAGGCGAAATGCCGGGCTGGGTGGAAAACGCCGTTGGCACGGTCGGCGGCGTTTCGGGCGTGAAGGTCAACATGGTGTTCGATCCGCCGTGGACAGCGGCGCGGATGAGCGAAGAGGCGCAGATCGCGGTGGGTTGGTATTGAGCTTTTCTATTGGGCGCTGCCCCCTCATCCGGCCCTTCGGGCCACCTTCTCCCCGAGGGGCGAAGGGATCGCCAGCGCCTCAACTTCCCCTTCTCCCCTCGGGGAGAAGTCCCGGCAGGGGATGAGGGGGCAGCGCTGGAGGTAGACGATGCCCCCTTGCGCCGCAAGCCTTTGTCCACCATCTTTAGGTTAGAATCTGACATCGGGCCTTGAACCCGAATGTTTTGGAGAAATGAAATGGGCCGTTTTGCCGTCATGACCATGACATCTGCTGCAGCCGAAAGGGTCAGCGAGATTGTTGCCGCCAATCCTGGCAATGAAGGCGTTCGCGTCGGTGTCAAAAAAGGCGGCTGCGCCGGTATGGAATATACGGTGGAACTGGCAGCCGAGGCCAAGCCGCGCGAAGACGTGATCGAAATGGATGGCGCCCGCGTCTTCATCTCGCCGGAGGCCGTGCTGTTTCTGCTCGGTACCGAGATGCACTATGAGCAGACGGTACTGCGCAACGGCTTCACTTTCAACAACCCAAACCAGACGTCGGCCTGCGGTTGCGGGGAGTCCGTTGAATTGAAGCCCGCCAGCCAAAGCAAACTTGAAGCCGCCCACTGATCATGGACGACGCCGCAATCCGCGACGTGTTTGCGCGGTTGGGCGAGGTCACCATCAAGAAAATGTTCGGCGGCAAGAGCGTCTATTTTAACGGAATCATCACCGCCATTGAGACGGACGGCGAAATCTTCCTGAAAGCCGACGCAATCAGCGCGCCGCAGTTCGAAGCCGGCGGCGCGCGGCAATGGACCTATGACGGCAAGGGCAAATCGGTGAAAATGCCCTACTGGACAGTGCCGGACGCGGCGCTGGACGATCCGGAGGAACTGGGGCAATGGACCAAGCTGGCGTTTGAAGCGGCGCTACGGGCGAAGAAATGAGCGGGAGGGCCTCGCCGCTTTCTTACCCAGCCGGAGTGATCGTCGCGCCGAGCTTCTCCTCTACTCCCTTTGGATCGGCTGCAATCACTTTGAGATAAGCCTGTGCCGGCGCGTCAGGTTCAGTGCGGCCCTGCTCCCAATCGCGCAGGGTGCCAATCGGGATGTGATACCGGGTGGCAAATTCTTCCTGCGTGAGCATCAATGCCCGGCGAATGGTTTTGGCGCGCGGCACGCGCTTCATCCTCACCAAATCTGCATCGGTCAGCGGCGGATTGTCTGGGTCGGTCACATGTTTGCCATCCGATGCATTGCTCGCACGTCCTGGAACATCAATTGGCTCCCAGCCATCTAATGTTCTGCGCTCGAGCAGTCGGTCAGGCCCCATTCGCACGATAGTATGTGTCTTGCTCATGCCGTTGTGCCTTTCGGGCAGAAATAATGCGTGTTCGCTCAGGCCGCTCGGTGTGGACGACAACCAATATTCCGGTTTTGCCTGCGGCTAACGCAATAACCCGCTCTTCGCCGTAATATTCCCGATCATCGATGACCTCAATTGCAAAAGGATCGCCCAGCGCGTGCGCAGCCTCCTCAAATGAAACGCCGTGCTTGCGGAAATTCTCCGCCGCTTTGAGGTCATCCCATTCAAAATAGATATGCTGCAATATACGGACTTTCCGTAGTTATTCAAGGCTGGCTTATGACGCGGCG
>JANNRN010000238.1:0-3762 GCA_031401375.1 Phyllobacteriaceae bacterium
AGTGAAATCTATGCGCCGATCGACGGCGAGATTATGGAAACCAATTCCGCGGCTGCCACAACGCCAAGTCTTGTGAGCGACAGCGCTGAAGGCGGCGGCTGGCTGGTGAAGGTCAAGATGTCCGACGCCGGGCAGGCCGCGGCGCTGCTGGACCTCAAATCATACAAGGAATTGATCGGCGAATAGCCCATCATCGCAGGAAAGGAACTACCATGACGTCAAACCGCCTGTCTCTCAAGGAACTTGGTGCCCAGGATGGCTTTGTTCCCCGGCACATCGGACCGCGCGACGCGCAGGTAAGCGAAATGCTGTCTACTCTCGGCGCCAAAACGCTTGATGAATTGATTGATCGTATCGTGCCGAAGTCGATCAGGTTGACACGTCCGCTCGATTTGCCGCCCGTGCGCAGTGAGCGCGAGGCTTTGTCCTATCTTCGAAAGGTCGCCTCCCGAAACCAGGTTTTCACCTCAATGATCGGCATGGGTTACTATGGCACGACAATGCCGCAAGTGGTCCAGCGCCGGGTGTTTGAGAATCCGGGCTGGTACACCGCCTATACGCCGTATCAGGCCGAAGCCAGCCAGGGCAGGCTTGAGGCGTTGCTCAATTTCCAACAGGTTGTCATGGACCTGACCGGATTTGATCTTGCCAATGCCTCGCTTCTCGATGAAGCCACGGCTGCTGCCGAAGCCATGACCATGGCGCAACGCGTTTCAAAGTCAAAGGCAACCGCGTTCTTTGTTGATCAGGATACCCATCCCCAGACGATTTCGGTGCTGAAAACACGGGCGGAGGCGTTGGGGATTTCAATCCTTGTGGGCGATCCGTTCAAAGACATTCTTTACAGTTCGGTTTTTGGAGCGCTGCTGTCTTATCCGGGATCGTCGGGCACTATTCGTGATTTCGCGCCAGTCGCTGCGGCGCTGCGTGGCGCCGATGCGCTCACGGTTGTGGCAAGCGACCTGCTTGCGCTCATCAAGCTCAAACCGCCTGCGGAATGGGGCGCTGACGTGGCGGTCGGATCGGCCCAGCGCTTCGGTGTGCCCATGGGTTATGGAGGTCCGCATGCAGCCTTCTTTGCAACGCTCGACGTCCACAAGCGGTCCATTCCTGGCCGCATCATCGGTGTTTCCGTGGATTCGCGCGGGCAACCGGCGTTGCGCATGGCGCTGCAGACCAGGGAACAACATATTCGCCGTGACAAGGCAACGTCGAACATCTGCACGTCGCAGGCTTTGCTTGCCATCATCGCCGGTTTCTATGCGGTTTTTCACGGACCGCAAGGCCTGCAGCGAATTGCCGACCGGGTCCACAGACTGACCACAATTCTTGCGGCAGGCCTGAAAGAACTGGGCTTTGAAACCACGTCAAAAGACTTCTTTGATACGGTGACGGTGCATGTTCCCGGCCAGGCCGAACGCATCTGGGCGAAGGCCCGCGAAAAGCGGATCAACTTGCGGCTGGTTGATGGCGATCATCTCGGTGTTTCGCTGGACGAAACGACCCGGCCGGTGGAGGTTGAGCGGCTTTGGTCATGTTTCTCGACGAAGGCTGCAGGTCTTTTCTCGGCGCAGAGTCTTGACCCGAAGGTCCAAGAGTCGATTCCGGCTTTCGCACGCCGCAAGAGCGCGTTCCTTACACATCCCGTGTTCAGCCGCTATCACAGCGAGACGGAACTGCTTCGTTACATGCGCCGGCTTCAGTCAAAGGATATCGCGCTTGACCGATCCATGATTCCGCTCGGGTCATGTACGATGAAGCTCAATGCGGCAGCAGAGATGGTGCCGCTGAGTTGGCGTGAGTTCAGCCTCATTCACCCGTTTGCGCCACTCGATCAGACGCAAGGGTACCAACAGCTCTTTGAAGAGCTGGAAGAAATGCTCTGTGAAATCACGGGCTTCGATGCGGTGTCCCTGCAGCCCAACGCCGGCAGCCAGGGCGAATACGCCGGCCTGTTGGCGATCCGCCACTATCACGCATCACAGGGCAATGCGCATCGCAATGTCTGCCTGATACCCAATTCCGCACATGGCACCAATCCGGCGAGCGCTGTTCTGGCAGGATTCAAGGTCGTGCCTGTCGCCTGCGATGAATTGGGAAATGTTGATGTGTCGGATATGAGAGCCAAAGCGGAGGCCAATGCAGCAGCGCTTGGCGCACTGATGATCACCTATCCTTCCACCCACGGTGTTTTCGAAGAAGGCATCAAGGAGATTTGCAAGATCGTCCACGCCAATGGAGGTCAGGTCTATATTGACGGGGCCAATCTCAACGCGTTGGTGGGCATTGCACGTGTCTCGGAAATTGGCGGCGACGTCTGCCATATGAATTTGCACAAGACATTCTGCATTCCGCACGGCGGCGGCGGGCCCGGTGTCGGCCCGATTGGCGTTCGAAGTCACTTGGCGCCATTTCTTCCCGGCCATGTTGTCGTGGAAGGCGTTAATCCCGCAGCCGGCAAAGCACGCACGGAGGGCGCGGTGTCCGCCGCGCCATGGGGGTCCGCGTTGATCCTTCCGATAACCTGGTCGTATATTGCCATGATGGGGGGGCAAGGACTGACACGCGCGACGAAAATCGCCATTCTGAACGCGAATTACATCGCCCAACGTCTAAAGCCGCATTTTCCCATCGTCTATACGGGGCCAAGCGGCGACGTGGCGCATGAATGCATCATCGACCTTCGCCAGATCCAGGACGAGGTTGGCGTAACCGTCGAAGACGTTGCCAAGCGCTTGATTGACTACGGTTATCATTCCCCGACCATGTCGTGGCCTGTGGCCAAGACACTGATGATCGAGCCGACCGAGAGCGAAGACAAGGATGAACTTGATCGCTTTTGCGATGCAATGATTGCCATTCGACGGGAGATTGCCGATGTCGAGAATGGGCTGGTCAAGGCGGAGGAATGCGTAACGCGGAGGGCGCCGCACACGGCAGCGGAACTGACCGAGCCGTGGACACGGCCCTATGACATCAAGACAGCCTACTTCCCGCTCGATTTCGTCAAGGCTGACAAGTACTGGCCGTCAGTGGGACGTATCGACAACCTTGCCGGGGACCGGGATCTGCAATGCTCGTGCCCGCCGATGGAGCTATACGCCATCGCGGCGGAATGAGTTTGCAGACGTGAATGAAGGAGCGCTTCGACAAGCGCTCCTTTGAATTGCCTGGGAAAATTGTGGCTCAGCGCCCCGCCGCATAGGCTTGCATGCCGCGAGGGTTCGCAGCTGCGCGCAGGCGGCGTCCGTCGCGCGATGCGGCGACCAGCCGGCCTTCAGACCATTCGTCGCCGATCTCGACGATATGGCCGCGCCGTTCGAGCTCGCGCGCCGTCTCCGAGGGAACCCGGCCTTCCAGAACCAGCACTCCCGGACGTGCCATGCGCGGCCAGAACGAAGAAGGGAAGTGCTCGCTGTGCCAAGCAGGGGCATCGATTGCCTCCTGCAGATTGAGGCCGGCATGGACGTGGCGAAGAAACATCTGCGGGATCCACTGATCCTGCTGGTCCCCACCCGGTGTGCCCCAGGCAAGGTATGGCTCGCCGTCACGCAAAGCCATCGTCGGCGACAGGGTGGATCTCGGCCGCTTTCCCGGCACAAGGGCTGCGGGATGTTCTTCATCGAGCACGAACATTTGCGCCCGGGTGCCAAGGCAAAACCCCAGTTCCGGAATGATTGGTGAAGACTGCAACCAACCGCCCGAGGGTGTCATGGCGACCATGTTTCCGTGCCGGTCAATGATATCAAGGTGAACGGTGTC
>JANNRN010000239.1:0-3887 GCA_031401375.1 Phyllobacteriaceae bacterium
GTCACCGCAATGATTTTTGCGTTCGACCGGGCGCGCGCCGCCATCGCCAGGCGGCCGAGGGCGACAAGCACATCATCGACAACCACAAAAGGCCCGGCCAGCTTGCCCAGCGCGGGCAGCTTTGCCTCTGCCACCACAAACAGCACGGCGCCGGACATCTGTGCGGCACTGATAAAATCGTGGCCGTCAAAATTCTCGCCCTTGATGGCAAAGAACACTTCGCCCTTGCCAACCGTCCGGCTGTCAATGCTGATCCCGTTAACGCCCTGAGGCAGGTCGCCAATTGCCCTGCCGCCAACCGCGCTGATCAGATTTTTGCTTGTCCACAGATGGTTCATGCGCCAGCCTCCGCCAGTGCTTTGCGGAGCTCTTCATGGTCTGAAAAATGATGGGTCTCAGGGCCTGTTGTCTGACCGGTTTCGTGTCCCTTGCCCGCCACAATCAGCGTGTCACCGCTTCTGAGCATGCCGACGGCGTCATGGATTGCCTGCGCCCGGTCGCCGATCTCGGTTGCGCCGGGGGCCTGGGCAAGTATTTCCGAGCGGATCGCCGCCGGAACCTCGGAACGCGGATTATCGTCTGTCACAATCACAACGTCCGCCAATCTGGCGGCGATGGCGCCCATGATCGGCCGCTTGCCCTTGTCGCGGTCGCCGCCGCAGCCGAACACCACCACCACCCGGCCGGTTGTGAATGGCCGCACTGCGGCAAGCACATTTTCCAGCGCTTCGGGTTTGTGGGCGTAATCGACATAAAGCGGGCATCCGCCCTTGGTGGAGCCAATATAGTCGAGACGGCCAGGCGCGCCTTCAAGCTTTTCAAGCGCCTTGAAGGTGATCGCCGGCGTTACCCCCGTCGACAGGGCAAGCCCGGCTGAGACCAGCGCGTTGGCAATCTGGAAATCGCCGGCCAGCGGAAGATCAATCTCGTAGATGGTGCCATCATGCCAGACTTCGGCGCGCTGGCGATGACGCTCGTGCTCTACGCGCTTGAGCGCAATAAAACCGCCCTTGCGTCCGACCGTTCTCACGTCCAGCCCGGCATCGCGGGCAGCAATTTCGGTCGCTTTCGAAAACACATCGTCAGCGAAGATGATGGCAGGAGCTCCGGCTGGCAGCAGGGTGTCAAACAGACGCAGCTTTGCCGCGTGATAGCTCGGCATGTCCGCATGATAGTCGAGATGATCGCGGCCGAGATTGGTGAATGCGCCGGCCTTCAGCTTCACCCCGTCCAGACGCCGCTGGTCGAGACCGTGGCTCGAGGCTTCCATGGAGGCATGGGTGACGCCTGAATCCGCCAGTTCCTTGAGCAGCCTGTGCAATTCAATGGGATCCGGCGTGGTCAGCGTACCATAGTCGTTGCGGCCCGGTGCAATCACACCGGTGGTGCCGATCGACGCCGCCGCATAGCCGGCGCTTGTCCAAATTTGCCGCGTGAAAGCCGTCACCGATGTCTTGCCGCTGGTGCCGGTCACCGCGACCATGGTTTCCGGCTGACAAGCGAAGAATGCGGCGGCCGCATGCGCCAGCACCAGACGCGGATCCGCAACGCGGACGAGCGGCAGCGCTACCCCGTCAAGACCAGCACTCTCGTGAACGACCGCTGCGGCCGCACCGCGTTCTGCCGCATCAGCAACATATCCGGCGCCGTCGGCCTTCACTCCCGGCAGCGCAAAAAACACATCTCCCGGCCTCACCTTGCGCGAATCCGAGGCAATGCCTGAAACGTCGACATGCGCGGCAATGGCGTGCTTTTGCAATATCGGGCTGAGGGTGGAGAGTTTCATGCGCGTAGAATGGTTCCTGTGATGGGAATTCCGGTCGGCCAGAATCAGGGATACGAAACCATCATTGCCCCGACATCCGGGCCAAAATCCGGCTTTACGCCCAAAAAAACAGCTGTGCGGCGAATGATGGCGCTGACGGTCGGCGCGGCATTGGAGCCGGCGGTGACGCCGCCTTTGCCCTGCTCGGCCTTGGGTTCATCCAACACAACCAGCACCACATATTCGGGCCTGGTCATCGGGAACGCCGCGAGGAAGGCATTGAAGCGCTTGTCTGTCGAGTAGCGTCCGCGCACCACCTTTTCCGCCGTGCCGGTTTTTCCTCCGACAATGAAGCCCGGAACTTCGGCCCGCTTGCCGGACCCCTTCTCGACGTTCAATCTGAAAAGATACCGCATGATATCGCTGGTTTCAGGCTTGACCACACGCCGGGCAATCGCGGCGGCCTGTTCCTTTGTCCGTGTAAGGAAAGTCGGTGCGATGAGATTGCCGCCGTTCATGAGCGCCGCTGCCGCGACCGCCGTTTGCAAGGGTGTGGTTGCCGCGCCGTGGCCGAACGAGATCGTGATGGAATTCAGCTTCTTCCATTCACGCGGCTCCGTTGGCCTCGCCACTTCCGGCAGTTCGGTCTGCATTTTTTCAAGGAGACCGATCTTGTGCAGGAAATCCCTGTGCGCCTCTATTCCAACCACATCGGCCATTTTCGCCGTACCGATGTTTGACGAAAAAATAAACACTTCCGGCACGGTGAGCACACGTTTTTTGCCGTGGAAGTCATTGATGGTGAAGCGGGCAATCTGTATCGGACGGCGCGCGTCGAACTTGCTGTGGAGATTGACCTTGCCCGAATCAAGCGCCATCGCGGTGGTAAAGGTCTTGAAGGTCGAACCCATTTCGAATGTTCCGGCGGACATCCGGTTGAGCCGGTCCTTTTCAAGCGCATTGAAAGGGTTGTTCGGGTCGTAGTCCGGCAGCGAGGCCATCGCGATCACTTCACCGGTATGGATATTCAGGACCACCGCACCCGCTGCGATGGCCCGGTAGCGGTCCATGGCCTGGACCAGTTCGTCGCGCACAACATGCTGCACGCGCGCATCGATGGAGAGTTTGACCGGCGCAAGGTCTTTTTCAATCGCAAGCCCGGCCTCGCGCAAATCCGTCAGGCCGTTCTGGTCAACATATTTTTCCATGCCGGCGATGCCCTTGTTGTCAACGTCAACAAGGCCGAGAATATGCGATGCCGTTGCGCCGCCCGGATAGAAGCGGCGCTTTTCGGTTCTGAACCCGATGCCGGGCAGGCCAAGCGCCATGATTTGGCTTTGGTGTTTCGGCGTCAGCTGCCGCTTCAGCCACACAAAGCCGAGACCGCTTTTCAGCTTCCGATAGGTCTCTTCCTGATCCAGCTCCGGCAGAACCGACGTCAACAGCTCGAGCGCCTCGTCGGCATCGACAATCCGCCTGGGTTCGGCATAGAGCGAGGCTGTTTTGATATCGGTAGCGAGCGTCTCGCCGTTGCGATCGACAAGGTCGGGCCGCGCCGCCATCTCGGCCGGGACGCCGCGCGCGCTTTCGGGCCCGCCGTCCTGCAGGCCAAAATAGACAAGCCGCGCGCCAATCGTGCCATAGATCGCTGCAAAACACGCCATCGCTATCAGCAGGCGGTTGCGGGCGCGTCCGCCTTCAAGTTTGCGTGCTCCATCGACGGCGATGCCGGGCGCGCCGGTTGCCGCTGCTTGTTTGCGCGAGCCGAACAGGGAAAGCCTCATTCTTCAACGCTCCCGGTCTCGGTGTCGTCGGTCGCGCCTTCTTTGGAAACGCCCTTTTTCTTTGACATCTTGGCAATTGTTTCGGCGATCTCGTCATCGGCGGCCGGGACAGCACCCTTTCTTGGCACGTCCTCCACCCCGACCACCTGCCGGGCCTCGATCGGCTGCAGGGTCAGTTCAGCCGCGTGCCGTTCCACCAGCCTTTGCAACCGATCCGGCTGCGTCAAAAGGCTCCAGTCCGCCTTCAGAAGATCGATCGTGTCTTCTTCATAAGCGATCTGTTTTTCGATACGCTTGATTTCCGCCTGTTTCTGGTTCGCCTCGGCCTTGATCTTGTA
>JANNRN010000240.1:0-9283 GCA_031401375.1 Phyllobacteriaceae bacterium
GGCTGAGGCCGGCGACAACGCGTTCGGGCGTCTCAGCGTCCTTTGCGGCTGGCGGGCGCAGTCACAGATCATATTCGACATTCCCCCATCGGCCTTCACGCCGGCGCCCAAAGTCACCTCCTCGGTGGTTCACATCGTGCCACGCACGGAGCCGCTGCCGGTCGATTTGAAGTCCTTGGAAAAGGTCACGCGCGCTGCATTTGGCCAAAGACGAAAGATGCTGCGGCAAAGCCTGAAGAGCATTGGCGGCGAAGAATTGCTCAACCACGCCGGCATTGACGGCACGCGGCGGGCGGAGACCTTGAGCATTGAAGAGTTCGTGAGACTGGCGCGGGCGACGAGACAAGATGAGTTTTGAAAATGAACAGCATTCTTCCTCCCCTACACCCCGGTGAAATTCTTCTCGAAGAGTATCTTGCGCCGTTGAAGATGAGCTCCGGTGCGCTGGCAAAGGCGCTCGACGTGCCCAGAACCCGCATCGAACGGCTCGTTGCCGGGAAAACGGCTATGACCCCTGACACGGCGTTGAGGCTTGCCAGATATTTCAGGACGACGCCTGAGCTATGGATGAACATGCAGGTCGGCTACGACTTGAAACGCGAGGCGGCGCTTAAGAGATCTGTTCTCCAATGCCTTGAGCCTGTCGAGTTGGAACGATTTGAGGTTCGGCTCGCATCCTGATTGCGGATCAGCGCCCGTCAGGCACAACCGGTTAAAGCGCCTCACCCAAAAGCCCGCTCACATAGTCGAACAGGCCGGGATTTCGGTCGCGGCGCAGGCGCTCGGCGTTCACGATGGCGACCACTGAGGCGAACGCGCGGTCCAGATCATCGTTGACCACCACATAATCGTATTCGCGCCAATGTTCGATTTCCACCTTTGCGTTTTCAAGCCGCATGGCAATGGCCTCGGCCGAATCTTCCGCGCGCCGCTGCAGGCGCAGTTTCAGTTCGGCCATGGAGGGCGGCAGAATGAAGATCGAGACAATGTCGGCGCGCATTTTTTCCTGCACTTGCTGCGCGCCCTGCCAATCGATGTCGAACAGCATGTCGCGCCCTTGCGCCAATGCCGCCTCTGCAGGTTCGCGCGGCGTGCCGTAGAAATTGCCGTGCACTTGCGCCCATTCGAGCAGTGAATCACTGTCGCGCGCCAGTTCAAATTCGCGCCGGGTGAGAAAGTGATAATGCACGCCCTCGATTTCGCTGCCCCGGCGCGGCCGCGTGGTCACGGATACCGACAGGGAAATGTTGGGATCGCTTTCAAGAAGATTTCGCGCAATCGTCGACTTGCCCGCGCCGGAGGGCGATGACAGCACCAGCATCAATCCGCGCCGTTTGATCCTCAACGGGGGCTTTCTATCAACCAAAGACTCACTCCAGATTCTGCACTTGTTCGCGAAATTGATCGACTACCGACTTCAATTCAAGCCCGATCGAAGTGATCGAGGGGGCATTGGCCTTTGAGCACAAAGTGTTTGCTTCGCGGTTAAACTCCTGCGCCAGAAAGTCGAGTTGGCGGCCGATCGCGCCTTTGGTTTCAAGCAGCCTCCTTGCACTGATCACATGGGTCTTCAGCCGGTCCAGCTCCTCGCGAATATCGGCGCGGTTGGCCACAAACAGGGCTTCGCCCGCCAGGCGCGCCTCATCCAGTGCGGGTGCGGCGTTCACAAGCAGCGCGATGTTGTCGGCAATCCGCGCCTTGATCGCGTCAGGGTGGCGCGAGCCGTCAGCTTCGGCGCGCAGCGTCAATGTTTCAATGAGATCGACATGGGTGTGCAGAATTTGCCGGAGCGCCTGTCCCTCCAGTGAACGCGAATGCTTGAGCGCGGCAATGGCCTCATCAAGACCGCAGAGAACGGCTGGTTCCAGTCTTTCGGCGGGCAGTGTTCCGCCCGGCTCCAGCATCCCCCTGATCGACAAGAGGTCCGCAATGGAAGGCGGCGCCAGCGTGAAGCGCCCGCCGATCTCATGCGCAATCCGCGCGACCTCACTCAACAACGCCTCGTTGACGACCAATCGGGATGCCAGAGGCCCTTCATCCAGCGTGAGGCTTGCCTGAACATTGCCGCGCAAGAAGGCTGCCTGAAAGCGTTGGCGCACAACAGGTTCGATCCTTTCCCAGCCAGCTGGCAGCCGAAGGCGGATGTCGAGGGATTTCCCGTTGACGGTCTTGAGTTCCCAGACAATTGAGACATCGTCAGACAAGCTGTCATGCCGCGAAAAACCCGTCATGCTTTCGATGGGCATGTCCCCCTTACAGACTTATTGGGCAGGTACTGGCGCAGTTTCCGGCGTTTTGGCGGGATCCGCGCTCACGCCGGTGGCTTCGGCCCGTTTTTTCTCGATTTCACGCCAACGGGCGACGTTTTCATTGTGCTCTTCAAGGGTCGCGGCAAATACATGTCCTCCGGTTCCGTCGGCGACGAAATAGAGATCATTGGTTCGTGAAGGGTTGGCCACCGCCTCAAGGGCTGCGCGGCCCGGATTGGCAATCGGCGTCGGCGGCAATCCGTCAATCGTGTAGGTATTGTAGGGCGTCGGCGTCTCAATGTCCGACTTGAGGATGGCTCTGCCGGCCGGTTTGCCTTTGCCCCCAAACAACCCGTAGAGGATTGTCGGATCGGACTGAAGGCGCATGCCCTTGTTGAGGCGATTGACAAAAACTGCGGCGACACGCGAACGCTCGTCAGCCACTCCGGTTTCCTTCTCGACAATCGAGGCAAGTGTGACAAACTCCTCGACGGTTTTCACTGGCAGAGCGGGCGCCCGCCTCGCCCAGATTTCCCCGACCAGTTTGTTCTGATCCGCGATCAGTTTTGAAACAATATCCGCCCGGGCCGTGCCTCTCGAAAAGCGTTGGGTATCGGCCAATAGCGAGCCTTCAGGCGGAATGATGGCCGGCATGTTTCCCGACAGCGCTTCATGGGCGGCAATGCGCTTCAGCGTCTGCTCAACCGTCAGCCCTTCGGGGATCGTCAAAGACTGCAATATCGACTTTCCGCTCGTCAAAAGGCCGAGGATTTCGCGCATTGAGGCGGCTGCCTTGATCTCGTATTCGCCCGCCTTCAGCTTGTCCTGCATGTCATAAGCTTTGGCGCCGACCTGGAAGATGCGCGCGTCTGAAATCAAGCCGCCAGTTTCGAGCTGTTGCGCAATCGTGGATATCCCCGCGCCCGGCTTGACGATGAAGTTGCTCGCCGTTGCGGCAGGGCCTGGCCCGTCAAACCGCTGCTTGCCGAAATAAACAACGGCGGTGGCCGCGATTGCCAGCAACACGGCAAGAGAGACGCAGAAGTTCAGGAAAACGACAACCTGGCTGCGAGAGCGGCGTGAACGAACACGCGTTGGCGGCGGCGTTCCGGGTTGTGGCCGCAACGCCTCGCTGGCCGATTTTGGCGCGATCGGGCGCGCGCCGTCAGCTTCATCGGACTGGTATTGCTCTCTCCGTCCGAAAATCGGCGCATTGTCCCCTGTCTGTCCTGAATCACTCATGAACTGCTGCAAACCTCTTGCTTCCAACAGACGACAGTAGAGGTGAATATGGCGAAATGACGGGCCGTGGTCATCTCATTCGCAACGCTTCAGGACGAGTGAGGCATTGGTGCCGCCGAAACCGAAGGAATTTGACAGCGCCACATCAATGTTCATCTTCTTGGCGGTATGCGCGACAAGGTCAATCTCGGTTTCAACCGATGGATTGTCGAGATTGAGGGTCGGCGGGGCGATGCCGTCACGGATGGCAAGCATCGAGAAAATCGCTTCGACGGCTCCTGCCGCCCCAAGCAGATGCCCGATGGCCGACTTGGTCGACGACATGGCGAGTTTGGACGCATGGCTGCCCATGACCCGTTCGACGGCGGCCAGCTCAATGGCGTCGGCCATGGTTGAGGTGCCGTGCGCATTCACATAGTCGATGTCGCTCGCCATCAGCCCGGCGCGCTTGATGGCGGCATTCATGCAGCGATAGGCGCCATCGCCATTTTCCGACGGCGCGGTGATATGATAAGCGTCACCGGAAAGGCCGTAGCCCACCACTTCGGCGTAGATTTTCGCGCCGCGGAGCTTGGCGTGCTCATATTCTTCAAGCACAACCACACCCGCGCCCTCGCCCATGACAAAGCCATCGCGGTCCTTGTCATAGGGGCGTGAGCCTTGTTGGGGCCGGTCGTTGAAATCCGTGCACAGCGCCCTGCAGGCGGCAAAACCGGCAATCGACATGCGGCTGATCGGCGATTCGGTGCCGCCAGCAACCATGACATCGGCGTCACCCAGCCCGATAAGGCGGCTGGCGTCGCCAATGGCGTGCGCCCCGGTCGAGCAGGCGGTGACAACCGAATGGTTCGGACCCTTGAGGCCGTGTTTGATTGACACTTGTCCGGACGCCAGATTGATCAGGCGGCCCGGTATGAAGAATGGCGAGACGCGGCGCGGGCCTTTGTCACGCAGCGTGTAGGCCGCTTCCACAATGCCGGTCAGGCCGCCAATGCCGGAACCGATCAGGACGCCGGAGGCGATCTGGTCTTCTTCGCTCTGCGGATGCCAATTGGCGTCGTTCAGCGCCTCGTCTGCCGCCGCCATCGCGTATATAATGAAATCATCAACTTTGCGCTGTTCTTTCGGCTCCATGAAAAGGTCGGCATTGAAACTGCCGTCTGTCCCGTCGCCGCGTTTGATCTGGCAGGCGATCTGGCAGGCGAGATCATCAATCTCAAACCCCTCGATGCGCCCGGCCGCATTGCCGCCCGCTATCAGGCGCGACCATGTCAGCTCCGCGCCCATGGCGAGCGGCGAGACCATTCCGATACCGGTTACGACAACTCGCCTCACAGGCAACCTCCCCCATGCTCGGCCCGATACATGGCCGGGCCGGAACTATTGCGTGCGACAGTCAAATGTCAGGCAGAGGCTTTTTCAATGAACTTGACGGCATCGCCAACGGTGAGGATCGTCTCGGCGGCATCGTCGGGAATTTCCACGCCGAATTCTTCTTCAAACGCCATGACCAGTTCCACCGTGTCAAGGCTGTCCGCCCCCAGATCATCGATGAAACTTGCGCCTTCCGCCACCTTGGCCATATCCACGCCCAGATGTTCCACAACGATTTTTTTCACGCGCTCAGCTACATCGCTCATGTCGTATCCTCGACCTGTTAAGTTGACCGCTTGGTTAGCGGCATGATTTCATCATTTCAAGCACTAAAACAGCGCCGAGCGAATGGCAACATGCCGTGTGGTCATGTTCATCAGGTTTTGGTCCGAAATGTCTGGTTCCTGTGCCCTGCCATCGGTTCGATTGTCCTGGCGGCGCCCATCAGGCCTTTTTCCCCCGTCTGGCCAATCCTTCATACGCCGTGCCGTCCTTGTGCGTATAAATGGCCGGCTTGCCGTCGCCGGGGGACAACATGTCGATGTCGGAGTAACAGACCGGGTCGTATTCGACACGCGAACCGGCCTCCAGCACCAGCGCGTCCTGGTCCGAACGATTCTGCAGGCAATGGCCGTCTTCATCGCCGGCTTTGAACCCGGCGCAGTTGCCCGCCCGAAGCACCTCGGCTCCCGCATTGGTCACCAGAGTCACCTCACCCGACAAGACATAGACGAACTCGTCCTCATGCGTGTGCCAATGGCGCTGGCTCGACCAGGCGCCGGGCGGCAAGCGCAAGAGGTTGACCCCAAACTGCGTCAAGCCTGCCGCATCGCCGAGTTTCGTGCGCTCGCGCGTGAGGCAGGGTTCGTCAAAGGGCGGCGGATAAAGGGTGCCAAGTATCGTGGGAAGGGCGGCGACATCAATTCTCTTGGGCATTTGGCGGCTCCTGTTGCCGCCCATCAAAGCCCAAGCGGCAATCCCTCGCAAGTGTTAGCGGGCGTTCCGGCCCAAAGCCTCCGCCTCCGCCAGCCATGCCTGCCGTTTCTCGGGCTTTACGCCGTCGATCATGCCGTGAATGGTCGCGCGCACGGGAGACACGCCCATGAAATTCAAAATGTTGCGCTTCAGCATTTTCAACGCATGCGCGCCGAAGTACCAGCGATAGATAAAGCCCGGCATGCCCATGGTCATAATCACGCGCGCCGATTTGCCCTTCAGCACCTTGACGAACTTGCCGGTTTTGGCCGGTTCGACCAGATCGGGCTGCAACAGGCGTTCAAGGAAGCCCTTGAAGATGGCAGGCAATGTCCCGAGCCATAGCGGGAAAATCAGAACCAGATGATCCGCGGCAAGGAACGCATCGTGCGCAGCCTGCATGTCCGGTTCGAGCGGCTGCAATTTGGCGTAGCCGTCATGCAGGATCGGGTCGAAGGTCATTTTCGACAAAACAAACAGCGACACCTGATGGCCGCCCGCCGCCGCGCCGCACCGGTAGGCTTCACCCAGCGCCTCGCAATAGGTGTCTTTGCGGGAGTGGCCGACAATGATGGCGATCTTTGACATGAATTTGCTCCGTTGGCGCCGCGTTGCGTGCCCGGTGGAGCATTAGCCGCGCCAGCTCAGCTCACGCATTGCGCTGTGTCAAATCAACCTCATTCATCTGCAGGGAAGTCTGGATGGACAGTCGAATCAAATGCGGTCAGGTTCTTGCCAGGCTGCGGTGCAAGGACTGATCCATCGCGGAACCCGCGCGCCGGACGAGCCGCGTCAGCCGGCGATCTCGCCAAGCATCCAGTCGCGAAAAGCGCGGATCTTGGGCACATTGCGCCGCGCTTCGGCATAGACCAGCCAATAACCGCGGCTGTCGCTGCTGACCAGTTCAAACGGCTGGATCAGGCGGCCCTCGGCAAGCTCTGCTTTGAAAAGCGCCTTGGTAAGGATGGCCACGCCTTGACCGGCCATGGCGGCGTTCGCATGATAGACTTGTGCTTGCATGCTGGTTCCACGCCGTTCCGCCAGATCGTCAGCCGGCACGTCGGCCGCTGCGAACCACTTCCTCCACCAATGATCCTCAGGATCGAGAATGGGCAGACGCAGCAGGTCGGCGGGCTCTTTGATGCCGATGCTCGCCGCAAGTTTTGAGCTCAGCATCGGCGTGAAGTCGGACTTGAACAGGAGGTGTGACACCATCCCCGGCCATTCTCCCGCGCCCGATCGGATCCCGATATCGACATCGTCACGGGTGAAGTCGAGCAGACGGTCCGACGTGTCAAGACGAACGGCAAGGGCGGGATGGGCCATCTGGAATGAGCCCAGACGCTGCGCCAGCCAATTGGAGGCAATGGTCTGCATTGTGGAAATGCACAGAACGCCGTCGGCGCCGGTCCGCGCGGCCGCATAGGCATCGCTCAGAATCGTGAATGCCTGCGTGGCAGCCGGGGCAAGGCGCTGTCCCGCCGATGTCAAGACAACCTGGCGGGGTTTGCGCAGGAACAGCGGCGTGCCGACGCGTTCCTCAAGCACTTTGATCTGATAGCTGACTGCGGCCTGCGTCATGCCAAGCTCAGCCGACGCCTTGGTGAAACTCAAATGCCGAGCCGCGGATTCGAACACCCGGATCGCTGAGAGCGGAGGAAGCTGTGACACCATCATTCATAAGTCCTGTTAATGCATACCTATCGAAATTTCGTTGGAAAACGCACGTCCAACTGACGATATTCAGCTTGAACGCATCAGTCAAACTTAAGACACACGAAGGTCGAAAGCCATGCCCAACGCCGCTAGAATGTTCAACGCCATTATCAGCCATCACCCGATACTGGGGCTGGCTCAGCTCCTCGGATTGGGACGCGAAGTCTCAAGGAAGGCTTATATGAAGCCCGGCGACTTGCCGCCGCATCTGCAGCGGGACATCGGCTTCATGGACGGCAACCGCCCATGCGGGCGCAGCCGGTGATCGGGCAGTGTCTCAGTTTGAATTTCGGCTCTGCGGAAAAACCGCACGTTTGCATCGTGTCGCATTCTGACCGACATTGCCTGCATTCAGATTGTGCGGCAATCGCAAGGCTGCTTTGATCCCGTTCCGGAGGCGATACTCGCGTGATTCACCCGGATTTTCGGTTCCGTTGAGGGCACTTCAACGCACGCAAAGATCGGTTCTTGAAATCGCGGGGCCAGCCGATCCGCTCTCGATTAAAGAGCTTCATTAAGACTGCAAAGCCTGATGAGCCAATTTCCATCCGGTTGGCGTTCAGCGACATTGAGTGAAGCGCCATTTCCTGTCGTGCCATCACTGTAGTGAGCAAGGCACCAGCCCAGGTCGCCGGAATGGCCCGCTTCCATTGCTGTCATCTGCTTGTTTTCACCTCCTGCCGCGACCCACACTTGATGTGCCGCTTCGATTGCGGCGCGTCCAAGCAATGGTGGTCCATAAGGCGAGAACAACTGCGCTTGCGGCGTGAAAATGGATGCACAACCCACAGCATCGCGCGCGCGGTAAAAAGCTACATAGACATCAAACAGTTTTTGAAAGTCATTTTTGATTGCCACTGAACGCACCCGGAGTGTTTTGCTGCGATGAATCCGAAATCATGACTGGGCGGGTACACTGTCAAATCAACTGAGGATAGCCTGTGGCGTTCTTCACTCAACCAGGCGCTGTTCTTGCCCGACTGCATGTGTCCGGCGCCGGGCCCACAGTCGCCTCAGCCACGCTCCGCAGCCACCGCAGCCAGCAAGACATCCGTCATGGCTTCTGCTTTGCTCCAAGGATAGTCGGCGATCGTATTGAAGCACAGGGCTATGCCGATCATGCCAGCGACAAGCACATCCATTCTTGTTTTGATATCAACACCGGACGGCGAAACGGCTCTGACCAGGTCCGAAATCACCTGGAAATGCTGAAGTGTTCCAGCGTCTTTCATGAACGTGTTCACGTCCGTCCTGCTGACGTCATTTGAAATGAAAACAAGGCGGAAATGATCGGTATTGGTCAGCCAGCAGCTTACGAACGTCTTTGCTGCGACACTCTGCCGTTGCCGAGGCGAGTGGGTCTCCTTCAGCTTCTTTTGGATATCGTCCAACAGCAGGTTGAGCACTTGTGCCCACAAGAACCGCAAGATGTCTGTTTTGGCGTTGAAATCCTGCCGGATCCCGAACCCACCCTGCGCGAAGAAATCGCCAATCTGGCCGAAGAGATCGACGCGCACCGCAAGCGGCAGCAGGCGGTGCATCCGGGGCTGACGCTGACGCAGATGTATAATGTGCTGGAGAAGATCAGGCGCGCGTTCCCCTCCCCTTCTCCCCGTTCTCACGGGGAGAAGGTGCCCGAAGGGCGGATGAGGGGCAGCGCCGAGGGTGGGAAATTATCACCGTCTCCAATGGGAAAAAGCGCTGGCGAAGATAGTTCTGCAACCTCG
>JANNRN010000241.1:0-8782 GCA_031401375.1 Phyllobacteriaceae bacterium
CCGGCTTCACTCACTTTCCCTACGTCAATCCCGACGCGCCAAAGGGCGGCGTGATCACTTATGGCGTGATCGGAACGTTCGACAACCTCAACCCGTTTATCTTGAAGAGCATGCGCTCAACCGCGCGCGGCGTGATCGACCAGGCTTTTGGCAATCTTGTCTATGAATCGCTGATGCAGCGCTCGGCGGATGAACCCTTCACTCTTTACCCCTTGATCGCCGAAACTGTTGACACCGATGACGGGCGGACCTGGGTCGAGTTTCTGATCAACCCGAAAGCGAAGTGGTCTGACGGTGCGCCGATCACGCCGGAGGATGTGATTTTCACCTATGAGGCTTTCACCGCGAAGGGACGGCCGCCCTACTCCCAGCGAATGGACAAGATCGCCCGTATTGAGAAGACGGGCGAGCGCGGCGTGAAATTCACCTTCAATGAAAAGGCCGACCGCGAGTTTCCGTTGATCATCGCGTTGACGCCGATCCTGCCAAAACACGCGACCAAGCTTGACACTTTTGACCAGACAACGCTCGATACCCCTGTTGGATCAGGACCTTACGTTGTCAGCAAAGTGGCGCCGGGTGAGAGGATCGAATATCAGCGAAATCCGGATTACTGGGCGAAAGACCTGCCATCGAAGCGAGGATATGACAACTACGACAAGATCAAGATTGAGTATTTCAGGACCGACCTTGCTCAGTATGAAGCTTTCAAAAAGGGTTTGATTGACGTGATCGCCGAAAGCGATCCTGGAAAATGGGAAAAGAACTTTGACTTTCCCGCCGTCAAAGATGGCAAAGTCAAGAAGGAGGTGTTCAACACGGGCACGCCGGCGAGCGCCTACGGTTTCGTTTTCAACACGCGCCGCCCGGTGTTTGCTGATCAGAAGGTTCGCATGGCGTTGTCGATGTTTTATGACTTCGAATGGACCAACAAGAACCTGTTCTTCAACAAGTACGCACGCACCGGATCGTTCTGGCAGAACTCCGAACTATCCGCCTTGGGCAAGCCTGCTGGCGAGAGGGAACTGGAACTGCTCAAGACCTATTCCGCCGAGATGTTGCCTTCCGTCATGGACGGCACCTGGAAACCAGCTGAGACGGATGGATCAGGCCGGGACCGCGCCGTCATCAAGCAGGCAGTCGCCATTCTGAGCCAAGCCGGGTTTGCATTGAAAGATGGCAAGATGCTGACGCCGGAAGGCAACCCGTTCTCCTTCGAGATCCTTTGCGCCGGTGAAGCCGAGGAGAAACTGGCGCTGGTTTATCAGCGCACGCTCGCAAAGATCGGGATCGAGGCGCAAATCCGCAGTGTTGACGACGCACAGTATCAGCAGCGCCGCCAGACATGGGATTATGACATGATCTTCGCGACCTACTCGGCATCGCTCTCGCCCGGGATCGAACAGGCTGGAAGGTGGGGATCGCCATCACGCGATATCCCCGGCACGTTCAACTACGCCGGCGTCGCCGATCCGGGCATTGACGCCATGATCGATGCCATGGGCAAGGCGCGCTCGCGCAAGGATTTTGTCGCGGCGGTCCGATCATTGGACCGGTTGCTGATTTCCGGTCACTACATGATCCCGCTTCATCATCTGGGTGAGCAATGGCTGGCGCGCTGGGACCAGATTCAGCATCCTGACAAGACACCGCTGTTCGGATATCAATTGGCGACCTGGTGGGCACAACCTTGAAGCCGACGGTGCGCCGGGTTTGAACTACAAAGCAGCGGTAAACAGGAGGCGCGCCATGCATGATATCAGAATTGACGTGGTGTCGGACGTTGTTTGCCCCTGGTGCCTGCTTGGAAAAGCGCGGCTTGAAGCGGCCATTGCGTCAATGCCCGATATCAGGGCGGAGATTCACTGGCGTCCTTACCAGCTTGATCCGACCATTTCCCGCAATGGCGTCGACCGAAAGCGCTATATGGAGGCGAAGTTTGGCACCGGCCCCCGGCTCGGCGAAGCTCACTCCCAACTGCGCAAGTTGGGCGAGGAAGTGGGAATCGTATTTGATTTCGATGCCATTCAGGTTTCGCCGAACACAATGGATGCGCATCGCCTCATTCGCTGGGCCGATCAGACAGGCGCTGGTGTTCAGGACAAGGTTGTGGACCTGTTGTTTCGCGCCTATTTCGAGAAGGGCGAGGACATCGGTTCTGCCGCCGCCTTGTCGCGGATTGCGGCGCAGGCAGGAATGGACCCCGCAATCATCGACACGTTGCTGCCGACCGATGCTGAGGTCGCCGGGGTTAATGCTGAAATCGAACACAGCCGCAAGATCGGCATCACCGGTGTTCCATGCTTCATCATTGACCAGAAATACGCCATCGTCGGCGCACAAACGCCGGACGTCATGGCGGATGCCATCCGTCAGGCTATCGCCTCAAGATCGGCCGTCAATCCGGCGTTAGTTTGATCGTGACATCCGCGCCAGTTGCGTCATGATCACCGCCGCCCCTGCAAGCCGCTTCTCCGGTGTGGGCCAGTCGCGCATGAAAACCACTCCCTGATCGGGCCGGACTTTAGCGAGCGAACCTTGTTCGCCAATGTACTTCATCAGCGCTGTTGGATTGGCGAATTCCTTGTTACGAAACTGGATCACAACGCCCTTCGGCCCGGCGTCCAGTTTCTCGACATTGGCGCTGCGGCACAGGACCTTGATGTAGACAATCTTCAAAAGGTGCTGCACCTCATCAGGCATCGGCCCGAACCGGTCAATCATCTCAGCCCCGAATGCGTCAATGTCGGCGATGTCATTAAGGTCGGCGAGGCGCCGGTATAGCGCCAATCGCAATTGCAGGTCCGCCACGTAGTCTTCGGGGATCATGATGGCAGCGCCCACTGTGATCAGCGGCGACCATTGCCCGGCATCCTCAACCGTCTGCCCGCGTTGCTCAGCAACCGCTTCTTCCAGCATTTGCTGATAGAGTTCAAAGCCGACTTCCTTGATGTGACCGGACTGCTCTTCACCCAGCATGTTGCCAGCGCCGCGGATATCCAGATCGTGACTGGCCAGTTGAAAACCTGCTCCCAGCGTATCGAGCGACTGCAAAACCTTGAGCCGCCGCTCCGCCATCCCGGTCAACGTTTTGTTTGCAGGAAGCGTGAACAGGGCAAAAGCGCGCAGCTTGGAGCGCCCGACCCGGCCCCGCAATTGATAAAGCTGGGATAAGCCAAACATGTCGGCGCGGTGAATGATCATCGTGTTTGCGGTTGGAATGTCGAGGCCGGATTCCACGATGGTCGTGGAGAGCAGCACGTCATACTGGCCTTCGTAAAAGGCGTTCATGATGTCGTCGAGTTCCCCGGCAGCCATCTGGCCGTGTGCTACCGCGACTTTCAGTTCAGGCACATCATGGGCAAGAAAATCCTGGATTTCCGCAAGATCCGCGATGCGCGGGCACACATAGAAACTCTGACCGCCGCGATAGCGCTCGCGAAGCAGCGTTTCACGGATGACCAATGGATCAAAAGGCGACACGAACGTCCGCACCGCCATCCTGTCCGCTGGCGGCGTCGTGATCAGCGAGAGTTCCCGCACGCCGGTCAGTGCCAATTGCAGTGTGCGCGGGATCGGCGTCGCTGAAAGCGTCAGCACGTGAATATCGCTTTTCAACTCTTTCAGCCGTTCCTTGTGCTTGACCCCAAAGTGCTGTTCCTCATCGACAACCAGCAGCCCCAAGTTCTTGAATGTAACGCCGGGGCCCAAAAGCGCGTGGGTGCCCACAACAATGTCGACGGTGCCGTCTTCGATACCAGCCTTGGTCGCCGCAAGCTCTTTCGTCCCCACCAGACGCGATGCTTGTTCGACCCGGATCGGAAGCCCATGAAATCGTTGCGAAAACGTCTTGTAGTGCTGGCGTGACAAAAGCGTCGTGGGCACAACCACGGCGACCTGAACACCGTTGAAAGCGGCGACAAAGGACGCCCGCAGGGCAACTTCCGTTTTGCCGAACCCCACATCACCGCAAATCAGCCGGTCCATGGGACGCCCCTTACCCAGATCGTCGATTACCGCTTCGATGGCCGCCTGCTGGTCGTCCGTCTCCTCATAAGGAAAGCGCGCGGAAAACTCCCCGTAGAGCCCGTCAGGCGGCACGAGCGCGGGCGCACCGCGCATTTGGCGTTCCGCGGCGATGCGCATGAGTTGTCCGGCCATGTCCAGAAGCCGTTTCTTGAGTTTTGCCTTCCTTGCTTGCCAGGCGCCCCCACCAAGCCGGTCAAGCAAGACTTCCGTGCCTTCAGAACCGTATCGGGACAAAAGTTCGATGTTTTCGACGGGCAGAAACAGCCGGGCCTCGTCGGCGTATCGAATTTCGAGACAGTCATGCGGCGCACCCGCTGCCTCGATGGTTCTCAGCCCGACAAACCGGCCAATGCCATGATCGACATGGACGATGATATCGCCAGCCGACAGGCCCGTTGCCTCTGTAATGAAATCCGCACCACGCTTCTTGCGTTTGGAGCGGCGAATAAGCCTGTCACCGAGGATATCCTGCTCTGCCACAACCGTCAGATCACTGGTCTCAAAGCCGTTTTCGATGGAAAGAACTGTTGCCGTCACTTTGTCGCGCGACAGTGACCTGACCATTTGCAACGAGGAAACTGTCTCAACCTTGTTGAGGCCGTGCTCCTTCAAGACCTGCATCATCCGGTCGAGCGAGCCCTCCGACCATGCCGCAAGCAACACTTTCTTGCCCGCATGCCGCAGATGACCAATGTGCGAGACAGCCGCGTCAAATACGTTGCGATCAGCGCCCTGGCGTTCCGCTTCAAAGCTCCGCCCGCGCTGCGATCCGGCGTGAAACACCACTTTTCTGCTGTCATCAGGCAGGTTGAAAGGTGTAAGGTCGATGCGCGGCCGGCTGCCTGACGCTTCAATGACGCCGGACAGATCAAGATAGAGCGCGTTCGCTTCGACCGGCTTGTAGGGAACCGAACCGCTGCTTGCCGGCGCGTCCACTGCCCGGCGGCGTGCATCAAAGTGATCCAGAACAAGCTTGTGCCGCTCCGCCATCGCCTCGCGCGCCAGATGCTCAAATACCACCGGGGCTCCCGGCAGATAGTCGAACAGCGTCGCCAGCTTTTCGTGAAAAAACGGCAACCAGTGTTCGAGGCCGGCGAACCGCCTGCCTTCGCTGACCGCCTGATAGAGTGCATCTTCCCGCGTTGCTGCGCCAAATGCCTGAATGTAGCGGGTGCGGAAACGGCTGACGGATTCGGGCGAAAGAGCGACTTCGCTCATCGGGTGGAGATCAAATTGCTGTTTCTGTCCCGTCGTGCGCTGTGTTGCAGGATCAAAGCTTCGAATCGATTCCAGAGTATCGCCGAAGAAATCCAGCCTGACCGGCTCCTCAGCCCCCGGCGCGAAGATATCCAGTATGCCGCCACGCACCGCAAACTCGCCGACGTCGCGGACAGTGCCGGTTCGGTCAAATCCATTCAGCTCCAGCCGGCGGATGAGATCGTTCATATCAACACGATTGCCGGGATGGGCAATCAAGGTCTGCTTTTCAATGAAATCGAGGGGCGGCACTCTTTGCAGAACAGCGTTGGCGGTGGTCAGTATCACGGCGGGATGCGGCGACTTTTGAAGCCCAATCAGTGACGCCAGCGCCGACAAACGGCGCGCGGACGTATCGGTGCTGGGTGACACCCTGTCATAGGGCAGGCAATCCCAGGCGGGTAATTGCAGCACGGGCAGTCCGGGCAATGCAAACTGCAGAATTTGTTCGAAATCCGTCATCCGCTGCCCATCGCGAAGGACGTGAATAATCGGGCCCTTCGGCGACATTTCGGAAACAAGACTTGCAACGGCAAATGCCTCGTAGCCATCGGCCACGCCGTCAATGGCCATTTCGGGGTATTGCGCGGCGTTGACCCCCAGTCTGCCAAATGACGACATCAGATCTGCTTGTCCGGCATGCGCGCATGAAGTTTTATCTTTTGAAAAAGTGCTGTGTTCCAATCCGCCGGAACGGCTGACTCGCCGGTGAACCACTTGATGAGGTCACGATCGGACACTTCCAGCAAATTACAAAACTCTTCACACTCCGCGTTGCTCATCGACGTGATATGGTGATCGGCAAAACTCCCGAGAATGAGATCCATTTCCCGGATGCCGCGATGCCATGCACGAAACAGGAGTTTCCTCTGCAATGGATCAAGGTCGGCGCTGGAAAGTTCGCTACCGGTCATCAAGAGACACCCTTTGGTGAAAAGTTGAGGGTCTATACCGTGGCAAAGTGCTCTTGTCAGCCTTGCCCTGCACTTGCCAACAGGTCATCCTGAAGATCATGAGACCGGACATCCTCAACCCGCTTTTCGCGCCCGTTTCCACACTTGACGGGGTTGGACCAAAAATTGCCAAGCTGCTGGAACGGTTGCTTGGCGGCGGAAACGGAATTGAACCGCGCATCATCAGGCTGGTTACGCATCTGCCTCACACCCTGATCGACAGGCGCAAACAGCCGGGTATCGCGTTTTCGGCCGAGGGCGCCATCGTTACTCTCAAAGTGCGTGTTGATCGTCACCAGCCGTCATCACGCGCAAGGCCCAACATGCCCTATCGCGTGTTCGTTCACGATGATACCGGCGAACTCGCGCTGACGTTTTTTCACATGAAGCAACCATGGATCGAGAAGTCGCTGCCTGTTGGTGAAACGGTTCTGGTCAGCGGCAAGATGGAATGGTTCAACGGCCGTCCCACCATGGTCCACCCGGACTACATCACGCCCGAAAGCGGCGCCAACGCGCTTCCGTTGATCGAGCCCGTCTACCGGATGACCGAGGGCCTGTCGCCAAAGATGATCCGCAAGGCGGTGATGCAAGCCCTCTCGCGGTTACCTGATCTGCCCGAATGGGTCGATGAACACATGCTCCGGCAGCAGAGCTTCCGCAGCTTCAAGTCTTCTTTGCAATCGATCCACTTTCCATCGGATCCGATTGACCTGGATCCGCAGTCAGCCCTTCGCCGCAGGCTGGCCTATGATGAACTTCTTGCAGGACAATTGTCGCTCGCCCTTGTTCGCGCCAGCATGCGCAAACTCCCCGGCAAAGCTTTGAAAGGAAACGGGAAAACTGCTGCCCTCGTGCAGTCGGCCTTTCCTCACGAATTGACGGGATCGCAGCACCAGGCGGTCAGGGACATTGTCGCCGACCTGGGAAAACCCGAGCGCATGCTTCGCCTCTTGCAGGGCGATGTTGGCTCAGGAAAGACCATTGTCGCATTGATTGCCATTGCCCATGCTGTTGAAGCTGGCGGTCAATCGGTCCTCATGGCGCCGACAGAAGTGCTTGCGCGCCAGCACTACGCGACGATAACGCCCCTTGCGGCAAAGGCGGGCATACGTATCGCCGTTTTGACCAGTGATGAGAAAGGCCGGCAGCGCGAGAATACGCTGCGTGAACTGGCGCAGGGAAACATTGACCTGTTGATCGGCACCCATGCCGTCTTTCAGGACGCCGTCAATTACAAGAACCTGGTCTTTGTGGTTGTCGACGAACAACATCGATTTGGCGTGCACCAACGTCTGCAACTTGCCGCAAAAGGCCAGTCCCCGCATCTGCTCGTCATGACGGCTACACCTATTCCCCGAACGCTGGTTCTGACCGTCTTCGGTGAAATGGACGTCTCCAAACTCACCGAGAAACCGGTGGGACGAAAGCCGGTAACGACAGTGACGGTTCCGATGGAGCGCATCGGAGAAGTCGTGGAGCGAATCTCCCACGCGATTGACCGCGGCGGCAAAGCCTATTGGATATGTCCCCTGGTTGAAGAGACCGCGGAAAGCGACGCCACCGCTGCGGTTCAGCGTTTCACGGCACTGGAGAAGCTCTTTGGCAAAAAGGCCAGCCTTGTGCATGGGCGGATGACGGCCGCCGGCAAAGACCAGGCGTTGAATGGTTTTCGCCAGGGATCGTCAAGTATCCTGGTTGCGACAACCGTGGTGGAGGTGGGCGTCGATGTGCCAGATGCCACTATCATGGTGATCGAGCATGCTGAGCGATTTGGCCTCGCGCAGCTGCACCAGCTGCGCGGCCGGGTCGGCCGTGGTGACCAGCCATCCACATGTGTTCTGATCTACCAGGGACCCTTGGGCGACGTTGCCCGCGCGCGCCTTGCGATCATGCGCGAAACTGAAGACGGGTTCCGTATTGCCGAGGAGGACTTGCGGCTGCGCGGCGAAGGTGAACTGCTCGGAACAAGGCAGTCCGGAATGCCGGCGTTCCGCATGGCGGATTTGTCAGAGCACGCTGATCTCCTTGAAATCGCCCGTAAAGATGCGCGCTATGTCGTCGAAACGGATTCTGAGCTTGCAAGCGTGCGCGGTCAGGCACTCAGAACTCTTCTTTACCTGTTCGAACGTGATGAAGCGGTTCGGCTCTTGCGGGCCGGCTAAGCCGACAGCGCATTCTCCATTTCCTTTCGCGCGGCATCTGCCAAAGCCTTTGTTCTCGCGTGATATTCCGGCGCCACCATGCCCACCGAAATAAGCAGCTTGGCAGCGTCTTCGACAGTCATGGACAGGGGAATGATCTCTGATTTCGGCACATAGACCAGATACCCCGTGGTCGGATTGGGCGTGCACGGAAGAAACACGGGAACCGTCTCGTACTGTTCATTGAGCAGATGCGACACCTCGGACTTTATGTCGCCGCCAATGAACACGAGCGACCACAAATCCTTGCGCGGGTACTCCAACAGGCCCACCTTCTTGAACATGCTCTCCTTGTTGGAAAGGACAGTTTCAAAAATCTGCTTCAATGCCTTGTAGACG
>JANNRN010000242.1:0-2570 GCA_031401375.1 Phyllobacteriaceae bacterium
GGCTTCAACAGGTCGGACCAATCCGCCGGAATGTTCTTGACGAGGTCCTTGTTCACCATGAACGACATCACGCCGTAATAGTCACCATACCAATGGCCCTCGGCGTCCTTGACGTTGTCCGGAATTTCCGCCCAAGTGGCCACTTTGTAGGGCTGTGTCAGGCCATCAGCCTTTGCAGTGGGTCCGAATGCCAGGCCGACATCGATGACGTCCGGCGCCTGAGGGCCCTTATTGTCCTTGTTCGCCTTGATGGCTTCGATTTCATCGGCGGAGCCGGCATCGGGATTCAACTCATTGACGGTGATTTCGGGATACTTGGCTTTGAAGCCCTCGATCACTGCGCCATAGCCGCACCAGTCATGAGGCAGTGCGATGGTCGTCAGTTGGCCTTCGGCCTTGGCGGCGGCAACGAGTTCGTCCATCGATTGCGCATGGACCGGAAATGAAACCGACCCGGCAATGGCCGAGGACGCAACCAGCGCTGCGATGAATTTCTTGGTGATCGTCATTTATAGTGCTCCTTGTTACCCGCCTTACGAGTGGGGGACGTTTTTGCTTAGTGCAGATATCTGACAGCTCTGTGACAATTCATCCATCACAGGGGCAGGAATATCAGCAAAGCGCCAATGCAGGCAAAAGGCAACGGGAAAAGGGGCATTTTCGACCAGCAGGTCAAATATTTTTATTAGCCGACATCCAAAACGATCTTGCCGATATGCAGGCTTTCCTCCATGCGCTCGTGGGCGCGCCAGGCATCCTTGAGCGGGAAGATCATGTCAATTACGGGCGCGACACTGCGGGTTTGAAACAAAGGCCAGACATTGGCCTCCAGCTCACGGGCCAGATGCGCCTTGAATTCTATTGGCCGGGCGCGAAGCGTCGATCCGGTATGGGTCAGGCGCTTGATCATCAGCCTTGAGAAGTCGGCTTCGGTGCGCGCGCCCTGGAGGAATGCAATTTGAACAATACGGCCATCCATCGCGGCTGCTTCATAGTTGCGGGAAATGTATGAGCCTCCCACCATGTCCAAAATGACATCGGCGCCCTTGCCCTCGGTTGCTTCCTTTGTGACTGCCACAAAATCCTGGGTTTTGTAATTGATGACCCGGTCGGCGCCGAGTTTGCTGAGCGCCGCGCATTTTTCGTCCGATCCGGCGGTGGTGAGCACATAAGCGCCAAATCGCGCAGCGAGCTGGATGGCGGTAGTGCCGATGCCGGAAGCGCCTCCATGCACCAAAAGGGTCTCGCCCTTCTTCAGTGCGCCACGCTCAAACACATTGTGCCAGACCGTGAAAAATGTTTCCGGAACGGCCGCGCTTTCGACCATGGTCAAGGATGACGGCACGGGCAGGGCATTGGACTCGTCAACGACGCAGTACTCAGCGTAGCCGCCGCCGAGCACCAGCGCGCAAACCTTGTCGCCGGTCTTGAAACGCCGGGCCGACGCTCCGGTGGCGGCCACTTCGCCGGAAACTTCAAGGCCAGGAAGCGGACTGGCGCCATGCGGCGGCGCGTAGTTGCCTTGACGCTGGAGGACATCCGGCCGGTTCACACCCGCCGCCACGACTTTGATCAACACCTCGTTGTCATTGGGAGACGGCACCGCGATCTTGACCGGTTGCAGGACTTTCGGTCCGCCGAAGGATGTTATTGAAATGGCGGTCATGTGTCTGGGCAGGGACATTGCGGGAAAGCCTCTGGGCTGAGCGTTTGATGGCCGGCTGATTCGATGTATTCTGACGCTAACTGCGTGTGGAGGCGACAAGATGGCATTATTTGACGAACAGCCGTTGAAGCGGAAACTGGTTCATGAAGTGGGACAAGATCTCTCGCTTCTCTCCGTTGGCGAACTGGACGAACGGATTGCGGCACTCAAGGAGGAAATCACCCGGCTTGAGGCGGACCGTGCCGGGAAGGCGGCGTCGCGTTCGGCAGCTGAATCGCTGTTTCGATCATAGGTTTCAAAAGAATTGGCCGACTGACCAAGTCTGCGGTATTGTGCAGGTGCATTCCTCGAACCGCTGAAGACCAAGCGCGTAGCGGAGAATAATTCTTGCTGAAATGTGAATGCGTCGAGGCTTTGCCACAGTCCTGCCCCATAGGCGAACCGCACATAGCAAACAAGGCTCCCCCATGTATCGCTCCCTCATCGCCGTTCTCGCCCTGTTGACCGGCACTGCGTTTCTGCAGGCCGGGAGCGGACTGCAAGGCCTGATCATGCCAATGCGCGGGCTGATCGAAGGCTTTTCGACAATGCAGCTTGGACTGTTCGGCACTGCCTGGGCAGGCGGATTCGTGTTTGGTTGCGTGGTTGCTCCGCGGCTCGTTGGCCGCGTCGGGCACATAAGGGCTTTCGGATTTTATGCCGCCATCAGCGCTGCGGTGGTGCTTCTGTCGGGCATCGTCGTCAATGCGCCGATCTGGATGGCGCTGCGCTTCTTCACCGGCTTTTCCATGGCCGGGGCGTTCATGATCATTGAAAGCTGGCTCAACGAAAAGGCGACCAACGAGAACCGGGGAATGATTTTCGGCCTCTATACGATGGTGTCTTTGACCGCAGTGACACTAGG
>JANNRN010000243.1:0-4506 GCA_031401375.1 Phyllobacteriaceae bacterium
GTGCGCCGAGGGTTGTGATGCCGTTGTGGTTGTCACCGAGTGGGACTGCTTCAGGGATTTGAACCTTGCCCATTTGGCAATTGCCATGCGCGGCAACCATTTGATTGACCTGCGCCGGATAATTGATCGGGAACAGGCTGAACTGGCTGGCTTTTCCGTTGTCACATTGGGGCAGGGCGAGCGTCGGAAATTGCCTGGCCACTCGAATGGTTTGATTGCCGCCAAGGTTGCGGTGAAATCGAACACTCAGCACTCAATCGGAACCCCGCCCAGATCACCTCGCATCGCCAGACAATCCGAAAATGCGCTGGTTACTGGCCGCAGCTTGCAGGGCACTGATTTGATTCTGATGCAAGGCGGTCAACGTGCCGTTCAAGCGGAAACTCGTACTGACAAATCGGAAAACGTCTCACAGCAGGCGTTTTGATTGGCAAGGAGAAGCACGATGAATAGGTCAATTTCCAAGAGCTTGGCGATCACGCTCACTCTAATGTCGTTGGCGGTGCCTTCGGGATTGGCTCTATACGCTTCCTCCGCCTTCGCGCAGGAAGCGTTGCGAGCCTCAATAATTGCGGGCGACAAGCGTCCCATTGTGCATGGCGATGGTCCCAAATTCGGCGTATACGATCCTCATGGCGACTTTAGTTCGCAGACGAACGTAAGTACCGAGCACCTTTTCCTGCCTTGGGAAGATGTTGATCTCACCAGCATTCCGGCTGCCGACCAGTATGCCCTCCAGAGAGGCAGAAAACTGCTGGTGACGATCGAGCCGTGGTCATGGGGTGATGACTGGAAACTGTTGCCCGGCCAACTGCGAGACGGCATTCTTGCCGGGAAATATGATGCAAACATGAGCGCCATCGCGGACGTGCTGGCTACTCTCAAGAGCCCATTGATTGTTCGTTGGGGCCAGGAAATGGAAGACCAGTCAGGCCGGT
Source organism: Phyllobacteriaceae bacterium (assembly GCA_031401375.1). Taxonomy (GTDB): domain Bacteria; phylum Pseudomonadota; class Alphaproteobacteria; order Rhizobiales; family Rhizobiaceae; genus JANOYJ01. The sequence continues at coordinate 939 of JANNRN010000243.1, forward strand.
TCAGCTGGGCCGGATGGGCGCCGGAAGACTATATCGCCGCCTATAAGCGCATGAACGACATCGTTCGCGCGAAAGTCCCCGGCGCTCAAATCATGTGGTCGCCGAAGGGCCTGCCGAACATGAACGAATATTACCCCGGCGACGACCAGGTTGATCTTGTGGGTCTTTCGGTGTTCGGCCTGGACGAATATGACATGATCGTCGACAAGAAGCTGCGCAAATTCGCTGAAGTGCTGGAACCCGGATACAAGCTGGCGCTCACCCACAACAAGCCCATCTGGGTCGCAGAGCTTGGCTACGAGGGTCGAATCGATGTGTCAAAGATCGACTATATGGAGGAGTGGGCAAAGACCGTTACTCTGAACTATCCGCAGTTTTCCGAGCTGAAGGAAGTCGTCTATTTCAACGACAAGGAAGTTCATCCTTGGCCGCATGACCTTGGCTATCCGGATTGGCGTGTGGTGCGCGAGGCAACCAACTGACCAGAAGTGTGAGTCAATGATGAAAATACCTTCGCGCTACATGTGCTCTTTTGCGATCGTGACGGCGCTTTCCCTTGTCGGCGGCGTGCTTGGCGCCACGGCAGGAGAAAGTAGAGCCACCGAATCGGGCACAAGATACCTCACCACGGAAGAGCTCTTCAAAATCTACCACAACAGGTCGTGGATATGGTCGGACGGCGCGGGCTATTTTCCCAACAAGGAAAGGAAATTTTCAGCCTATTCGGGGGCAGGCGAAAAGGCCTCCTACGCCGAAGGAAAGTGGTTCCTCACCTGGATGGGCAAGGCCTGCTTTCGTGCTGTCTGGCATGGCGCCGGTTATCAGACACCAAAACTGACCTGTTTCGGACATCGCACGGATGGTGGTGTGATTTTCCAGAGAACGGAACCCGACGGAGAGTGGTATGTGTTCAAGAACCGGACGGTGATGAACGGTGACGAGATCACCAAATTCCTGCTTGGCGACTATGTCAGTGACGGCCTCAACAGAAACAAGACGGCGCTCGGAAGATAGGCAAGACGGCCCACGCTGCTGCGCGGAAAGAGCGTCGAGACTTGGGCAAGCATCCGATTAAGTGATAGTCCGCTGATGGCCGCCAGTTGGCTGCTTGAAATGCGGTCAACAACCTTTGACGGCACTCTCCAGTCGGGCTTGCCGTAATTGCCGGGCCAGGCATGGGGTTCGCGATCGTTGAAATAAACGACACCCTTCAGCAACGGGAACTGGGTAGCGATCGCCCCTATGTCGGATGCTTGAACGACCCATTTGTTCCTGTATTTTTCATCACCGGCAAAGCCAAGCTCGGCAACAAAGACCGGCTTTCCGAAGTGTGAGACACGGCGATATTTTTCACCGACGGCATCGAAAAACCCGCGGTCGCGCGCATAGAAGTCCTGGTCCATCCGCTGCAACCCCCAAACCGATATGCCGACTACATCAACGAAATCATCACCTGGATAGTAGTCCTTGAGGTTCTTTTCGCCTTTCGGCGACCAGACATATTGCGCCAACGGCAATTTTTTTCTGCATTGTTCGACAACGTGGCGGTAGGCGCTCTTGTATCCTCCCGCGTTCTTGCGTGCCCAGGGGTACCTGCCTGTTGGGTCTTCCATTTCATGGCCCCAACGGACAAACACATCGCCCTCGAACGAGGCAAGGTCAGCGCAGATGGCCGCAATGTTCCGGTCGAATTTTCCCGCCACAATTTCGTCGAACAACCGGTCACCGCCATCGCGCCAGTTCGCCGCTTTAGTGTAGGGCTCAATCGTGATCATGAAAGAGCGCCCGCGCTCTTGGGCGCGGGCCAAATCCCTGACCAGCGCCTTGCGGTCGTGCTTCTGCCAAAAAACAAACTTGTGCTCGAGCGCCAGCGACTGGTTCTGCGACATTGCTCCGTGTGGATCATAAACGCCGAAGAGCGTGGGGGCGGGGGCATCCGGTTTCAAATCGGGCAATACTGCCGGATTGATTGCCGAGGTGACCACGTTATCCGGAGCTTCTGGCGAACCCGCGCAAGCGTTTCCGGGGGAAGAAACCAGAAACAACAACAATCCAAAAACCGCATACAGATTGCGCACAGCAGGCACTCAGCAAGACACGTGCCCGTTTTAGGTAGACGAGATTGAGATTCCGGCCGGGAATTCGTTAGAGTTTTCAGCATGTTTTCAATGATTTGCAGCTGATTGCGAAGCTTACTTGAGGCTTGCCTGCTGAATCCGGATCGTGGGGCATGGCGGTTTGGGCGGGGAACTCAACTGGCGAGCGCGCGGAAGTAGTCAACCGACTTGCGAAGGCCTTCTTCCAGTTGGATCCTTGGTTCCCAGTCCAATGCTGCTTTTGCCAGCGAAATATCTGGCTGGCGTTGCCTGGGGTCGTCCTGAGGCAGCGGGAGGAGCTCCAATCTGGATTTGCCGCCGACAATGGCAAGGACCATCTGCGCCAGTTCCAGCATGGTGAACTCGTTCGGGTTTCCGATATTCACCGGCCCGACAAAATCTGCGGGACTTTCCATCAGGCGGACCATCCCTTCGATCAGGTCATCGACATAACAAAAACTGCGCGTCTGGGATCCATCTCCGTAAATGGTAATGGGCTCGCCCCGCAGTGCCTGAACAATGAAGTTGCTGACGACCCGGCCGTCGTTCGGGCTCATGCGGGGTCCATACGTGTTGAAAATCCGCATCACCTTTATTTCCAGCGCCAACTGCCGGTGATAGTCGAAGAACAGTGTCTCTGCACAGCGCTTGCCCTCATCATAACAGCTGCGGATGCCGATCGGATTCACACGGCCCCAGTAGCTCTCGACTTGGGGATGAATCTCGGGGTCTCCGTAGACTTCGGATGTGGACGCCTGGAGAATGCGCGCCCGCAGCCTTTTGGCTAGACCAAGCATGTTTATCGCGCCATGAACGCTGGTCTTGATCGTCTTGATTGGATTGTACTGGTAATGCACTGGCGACGCAGGGCAGGCGAGATTGTAGATTTCGTCGACCTCGACGAACAACGGGAAAGTGACATCGTGCCTCAGCAGCTCGAAATGTGAATTTCCAAGGAGGTGGCGAATGTTCTCCTTTGACCCCGTGAAAAAGTTGTCGACGCACAAAACGTCGTGGCCATCCTTGATAAGCCGGTCACAAAGATGCGAGCCAAGAAACCCGGCTCCGCCGGTAACAAGAACGCGTTTGGCCATGTTTTCCCCTCAAGCATTTACCTTGGTTCAAAGGAACACTCAATCGGCTCATGCGCAAGAGCTATGGCATCCTGTTCCGCAAGACTTGGTAAATCGCCGGCTGTTCTGAAAAGTGGACTCTCGCCGGTGTTGTGGGGAGCATGAGTAAAGCAGCGCTTCATTGCGGGGCCCATGCGCGGCGCTTGGCGCCAACAGCACAATTCACGTGCGCTGGCAGGCTGCTGAAAAACTACCAGCGCCGAGCTTTGAAAGTTGAATCATCCCCGTTGTGAAAGCGGATTTCCCCCGTGAGCGTTCCGTCCTTCAGAATTTCCGCCCAACCGTCGCCGGACGCGCTGTCCATTTCATCGTTGCCGTCCCAAGTGAAGTCAACGCCCG
>JANNRN010000244.1:0-3727 GCA_031401375.1 Phyllobacteriaceae bacterium
GGGGCTGGTCGGCCTTCTGACTTCCTGCACGACGGTCAGCTATGATTTTCAGGACGTTGCCGTCAACCCGCAGAAATTTACTGAAACCGACCCTGCGGAATATGATGGCCGCAAGCCCGAGACCTACCCGGTCCACGGCACAGACGTGTCAAAGTACCAAGGCGAAATCGATTGGCCGGCGGCCAAGGCCAACGGCGTTTCGTTCGCCTTCATCAAGGCCACGGAAGGCGGCGACCGGGTTGATGATTATTTTTCGCGCAACTATGCCGCCACCAAGGCAGCCGGCATCCCGCGGTCCGCCTATCACTTCTATTATTTCTGCACCCCGGCCGCCGTTCAGGCACGCTGGTTCATCCGCAATGTGCCGAAAGATCCGGCAGCCCTCCCGCCGGTGCTCGACATGGAGTGGAATGGACATTCGCCGACCTGCGATCTGCGGCCTGACCCCGCGACAGTACGCAGCGAAATGCAGACATGGCTGAGCATGGTTGGGCGGCACTACGGCAAGCGGCCCATCATTTATGTGACACCTGACTTTTATGCCGAAAATCTCGCCGGGCATTTCCAGAGCCATCCCTATTTCCTGCGCACCGTGGCCGGCCACCCCTCGCAGAAATATCCAGGCCAGAAATGGGTTTTCTGGCAGTATTCCGGAACCGGAAATATTCCCGGCATAAAGGGCAAGGCGGACATGAATGTGTTCGCCGGCTCCCCCTCGGCCTGGAAGAAGTGGCTGGCGGCCAACAGGTAGCCGCGGCTATCCACACCGCTGCCAAGTTTCGGCTGGCGGCATTGGCCTGTGCTGTTAAGGGAAACAGACCAATCCCCTGGAAATAACATGCCCGCTAAATCTTCCGTACCGGCCAAACCGCCAATCAGCGCCAGAGTATGGGGCATGTTGCTCATCCTCAGCCTGCTTTGGGGTGCCTCCTTCTTCTTTGCCCGGATTGCAGTGGCGGACGTGCCGCCGCTGATGCTGGTTCTCTTGCGCGTCTCAATCGCTGCGGCCAGCCTTCACTTCTACCTTTCGCTCAAGGGCGAATGGCGCACCTTCAGGCAGCAGCCGTTTGCGCCGTTTCTTCTGCTCGGTCTCTTGAACAACGCCATCCCGTTTTCCCTGCTGTTTGCCGGCCAGACTGAGCTTGGCGCTGGCCTGGCAGCCGTCTTGAACGCCCTTGTTCCGTTTTGGACCGTGATCGCCGCCAACCGCTTCACATCAGATGAAAAAATCACCGCCGGGAAGCTGTTGGGCATCGCGCTTGGCGTCACCGGCGCCGCCATCATTATCGGTCCCGGCGCGGTTTCGGGGCTTGGCGCCCCGCTTTGGGCGGAGATGGCTGTCGTTGGCGCAGGCATTTCCTATGCGTTTGCCGCCATTTACGCCAAGCGCTTCAAGGGCGTGCCGCCGGTGGCAATTGCGACCGGCCAGTTGACGGCGTCAACGCTCATCATGTTGCCACTGGCATTCGTTGTGCATGGCGCGTTCAATCCGTTGGTTGTTTCGCCGGAGGTTTGGACCAGCGTACTGTCGCTCGCCCTCTTCTCCACCGCGCTCGCCTACATCTTGTTCTTTCGCATTATCGCAAGCGCCGGCGCGACCGTCGTCTCGCTCGTCACATTAATGGTGCCAGCCAGCGCAGTGTTCCTCGGAGTAGTGTTCCTGGGTGAGCGATTGGCTGCCGGCGAGCTTATCGGAATGGCCTTCATCGGGTTCGGCCTGATGACAATTGACGGAAGACTGTCCGGGCTCTTTACACAGCAAAAATAGCTAATTCGCCGAAATAGTTGAAAATGCTCAATTTTATTAAAATTCCGTTTATGCGCGATGAATCTGCTTAACCATCTTTAACAAATAATGACCGTCGAAAAACTGGCTTTGTTTTCAATGCCTTGCAGATAGGGTTAACAAGAATTTTCCACATTCCTGCCGCAATGCAGCATAGATTTTCCTTGGTGATTGGATTTTTCGCGCCTACATTTGCTTCAAGATCAACACGGAGATCGGACCAATGGGACTGACAAAGTCACTTAACGTCGTCATATTCTGTGCTGCTTTTGCGTTTGTAAGCGCAATGATTTTGGGGCTGATCCCCTGAGGAGGAGGAAGGGAACGCGACGGTAACGTCTTTGGTTCCTCGAACGTCCAAAAAACAGAAAAGGCCGGATCGCTCCGGCCTTTTTTCATGTCTGCAATACAGATCTTGTTTCAGGCAGCCGCCGCTGCTGCGCTGCGCGCTGCCACTGGCCGCACGCCGATCAGATGACAAATCGCGAAGGCCAGATCCGCCCTGTTCATTGTGTAAAAATGAAAATCCTGGACGCCACGTTCAATGAGGTCGAGCACCTGTTCTGCGGCGACCGCGGAGGCGACGAGCGCATGCGTCTGCGGATCATCGTCCAGACCCTCGAAGCGCTCGGCGAGCCATGCCGGAACGTGCGTTCCCGACCGGGAGCAGAAATTGCGAACCTGCTTGAAATTGTGCACCGGCAATATGCCGGGCAAAATTGGAATGTAGATACCCGCCCGGCGCACTTTTTCGACATATCCTTCGTAAAGATCATTGTCGAAAAAGAACTGGGTGATCGCCCGGTCGGCGCCGGAATCCACCTTGCGCTTCAGCAGGTCGATGTCGGTGGCGAAGTCCCGGCTCTCGGGATGCTTTTCGGGATAGGCCGAGACGGAAATGTCAAAGTTCGCGATTTGCTTGAGCCCGGCGATCATGTCGGCTGTGCTCTGGTAGCCATCGGCGTGCGGCGTGTATCTTGCGCCAACGCCCTCTGGCGGATCACCGCGCAAAACGACAAGACGTCGTACGCCAAATGAATGGAATTCGCGGACCACATCATCAACCGCTTTTTTGGTGGCGCTGACGCCGGTAAGGTGAGCCGCCGCCCTGAGATTGGTTGCGTCCAGTATCCGCTTGACGGTCCTGCCTGTCGGTTCACGCGTGGAGCCTCCGGCTCCGAAAGTGACAGACACGAAGTCCGGATTGAGCGGTTCCAGCCGCTGGATGGTCGACCAGAGCTTTTCTTCCATCTCGGGGTTCTTCGGCGGGAAGAATTCGAAGGAGACGCGGATATCCTTGCCGAGTTCCGGGCGGCGTGAAAGGCGAAACGCGTTCATCAAACGGACTCCAGATCAGCGTGCGCGGACGGTTTGTCAGCGGCAATCAAAAGGCGTGGATCACGGGCCAGCCAGAGTTTGACGGTGAGTTTGCCGCTTTCCTTTGGCTCGAGATCATCAACGGAAACGTATTCGAGGCCCGCGTTGACGACCCATTGCCGGATTTGCTCATCCGAAAACCCGAGACGTGCATGGGCATGGGCATCGCGCAGAAACTCCTGCCCGTGCGGCGCGAAGTCGACGATCAGCATGCGGCCGGATGGGCGCAGCGCCCTTGCCGCCTGCTTGATGGCCGAAGCCGGATCATCCAGAAAGTGCAGAACCTGATGCAGCGTCACCAGATCGAATGAATCGCGGTCGACCGGCAGGGAATAGACATCGCCAAGGCGAACCTGCGCATGGGTGATTCCCGCGCGGTCGAGATTGGCGCGCGCCACCGCCAGCATGTCGCGGCTCATGTCAATGCCGACGCCGCGCCGATACTGGTCTGAAAAAAGCTCAAGCAGCCGGCCTGTTCCGGTTCCAAGATCAAGCATGGCTTGAAAAGGCGTCTTGCCCACCAATTTCCGCAATTGCGCTTCTACTGCCGCATCCGGCACATGC
>JANNRN010000245.1:0-1944 GCA_031401375.1 Phyllobacteriaceae bacterium
AGAACCTGCCCGCCTGCGCCAAAACCGGCGCGAAGTCCGTCTTCTTCAACGGCGCGCCCGCCCTGAAACTCAGCGACGTGGTTGCCTGCCCGCCGGGATCATGGACCTTGATCCCCAACATCATCATCGAGGGCGAAGCGATGGTGCATTTCAACTGCGCCACCAGCGGCAGCGCCGATGTCATTGCGGGCGGCGAAGCGGCTAACCGTGTCGGCGACACCGCCTGCGCAAGCCAATAGAGCCGCGCAATGAGCCGAGAAACTGTCAATGCCATCTGCAAGACACTCCCCGGAGCCGAAGTATCAGACCCATGGGGCGGTGGCCATGATGCGTGGAAAATCGGCGGCAAGATGTTCGCCTCCATGGGCGCGATCATGCACGGCGTTTCCATAAAGACGGACTCGATTGAGACCGCCGGGATGTTGATCGAGGCAGGCGTTGGAATGAGGGCGCCCTACTTCCACCGCTCTTGGATAAATATCTCTTGGGACATGGAGGAAACGGAGTTGCGTCAGCGCCTGGCGGTTTCCTACCATCTCATTAGGGCCGGTTTGCCAAAGAAGGTGCAGGCATCGCTTGCACGATATGAATGACGATTTCGGGTGGCAAAGGCAAGCAAATTTGACATCAAAATACTAATTGTGATATCACTTTTCCAAATGCTGGAGGCCACCATGTCAGCAATTACCATTCGAAATCTCAAAGAAGAAACCCACCGCGCCCTCAAAGCACGCGCGGTGAAAAATGCCCGCAGCGCCGAGGCGGAAGTCCGCGCCATTCTGGATGAGGCATTGTTTCCGCCAGACCGCATCAAGCTCGGAACCGCTCTCTGGGAGCTGGGTAGAAAATATGGCGGCGTTGACCTCGACATTGAGCGCGACCAGTCACCTGTGGAACCTGCGGTGTTCGATTGATAATCGTGGACACCAACGTCGTTTCGGAACCATTCAGGCTGAACCCGTCGGCAGACGTCATTCATTGGCTTGACCGTCAACCGGCGTCAATTCTCTTTCTCACCACAATCAATCTGGCGGAACTCTACCGCGGCATTGCCATCTTGCCTGACGGAAAACGGAAACAGGGGCTGAAGGAGGATATCGACATGTTTCGTCACACCTATTTTGGCAGCCGCATTTTGGCCTTCGATATAGACGCCGCGCTCGCCTATGCCGAAATGACCGCCTTGACCCGCGCAAGCGGTCTTGCAATGTCATTTGCCGACGCGCAGATCGCGTCCATCGCCTTGGCCCACGGCTTTTCCGTCGCAACCCGTGATGTCGCGGCCTTCACAGCCGCTGGTGTCAAAGTCATCAATCCATGGACGCAGCGCTGACTTTTTTCTTGCCCTTGTTGCGCAGCACGTGGCTGTAATTGGCGTTGTAAAGGTCCGAATCCCGGAACTCGACATCGCCAAACACCTTGCCGACAAAGATCAAGGCGGTGCGGGTAATCTTGGCCTCGCGCACCTTTTCCTTCATTCCGGCCAAGGTCGTGCGAATGTAAAGCTCGTCCGGCCAGGTCGCGCGATAGGCGACGACAACCGGGCAATCAGCGCCATAATAGGGCTCCAGCGCCGCGCGGATATAGGCAAGGTTGCGGATCGACAGGTGAATGGCAAGCGTTGCGCCGGAACGGCCAAGCACTTCCAGTTCCTCGCCTTTCGGCATCGCCGAGGCCTTCATGCCGGTTCGGGTGATGATGACGGTCTGCGCGATTTCCGGCAGCGTCAACTCGGTTTTGAGTTTGGCCGCCGCTCCTGCAAACGCAGGAACGCCCGGCACCACGTCATAGGGAATGCCCAGCGCGTTGAGCCGGCGCATCTGTTCGGCGATCGCGCCGTAAATTGACGGATCGCCTGAATGCACCCGCGCGATATCCAGCCCCATGGCATGCGCCGATTGCATTTCGCCAATAATGGCTTCAAGCGCCATCGGCGCGGTGTCC
>JANNRN010000246.1:0-1912 GCA_031401375.1 Phyllobacteriaceae bacterium
GGCAAGGCTTGTCGCCGTCCAGAAATGCGGGATCAGATAAGGCAGCGCATGGCCGAGACCGCCGATGGCTGTCATGATGCCGGACGCAAAGCCGCGTTTGACCGGCGAGCCGCGGCCTGAAATCTTGCCGTCATCATGTGCAGCTTCAGTAAAGCCCATGGATATTCCGGCGCCAACCGAAGCGGAAAGCCCGACCAGAAATGTCGTCCACGTGTCTTGCGTTGCAAAGGCGGTGGCGAAGATCGGCGCCAGCGTTGATACCGATCCATCCATCAGCCCGGCAAGGCCTGGTTGGACATAGGTGAGAATGAACTGCCGCCGCTCCGTCGCCGCCTCTTCCTGCTTGGCATCGCCCGTCACATGTTTCAGGCCCAGCCGCTTGGCAAGTGATACATGGCTCTGTTCGGCAATCGCCAGATCTCCGAGCAGCTTTCGTGTGTCGGCGTCCGAGGTGCGCAACGCTGCTTCAATGTAATAGCGCTGGGCCTGCCTCTCCATTTGTTCGGCCTGATCGCGCACCTTCTCGATGCCGAGCGGATGCACCAGCCAATCCGGCTTGCGCTCGAAATAACCGCGCACATGTTCGCGCCGGATCAGGGGGATTGTTTCACCAAAGCGCCGCTGATGCAGGGCAATCAGCCGGTTGCGATGGCCGTGCTCCTCCTCGGCCATTTCCTCGAACACCTTGGCCGATTGCGGATATTGCGCGCGAATGCCGTCTGCATAAGCAAGATAAATCCGCGCGTCGTCCTCCTCGGATGAAATCGCCAGCGCCAGAACCTCTTGCTCGGAGAGATCGTCAAACGAACGGCGCGCGGGGCCAAAGAACCGGGTGAGCATGAGGCGATATCCTTTTCTGGAATGGTTCTAAACTATGGCGGGGGCTGATAAGCGTCAACCCTGCCTGCAACTTTTCCGCCGCACCAGCCCGGTGAAATGGCTCCAGAGCGTTTCCGCTTTTGATGGAATCATCAAAAGCACAGGACAACGCGACAATTCAATAACTTGGAGCGCATCTGCGTTTCCGTAAAATGCTGATGCGCTCCAGAGCGTTTCCGCTTTTGATGGAATCATCAAAAGCACAGGACAACGCGACAATTCAATAACCTGGAGCGCATCTGCGTTTCCGTGAAATGCTGATGCGCTCTAGAGATCCGGGGACACCGGAGTTCGACTCAGCCATTTGCTGCGCTTTTCATCACGCAGGAGCGTCAGCAAGCCGGAAAACGCGATCAGCCCAAGACCGATGATTGTCCAGAAATCCGGATACTCTGAAAAGAAGAACATGCCGAAGATCACAGCCCAGATCATTTGGGTGTATTGAGCCGGCGCAATTGCATTTGCCGGAGCGATTCGCGCAGCTGCCAGCATCAAAGCCTGACCTGCTGCAGCAAACAGGCCGCAGAAAAAATATCGAAGCCATTCGCTGGAGTTGGGCCAATCGACGTCTTGCAGCATGAGAATGCCGTTGATGATCGCTGACGAAATCAGCAGCGTGCCGAGCAGACTGAAACTGTTCTCGCCATTGCCGATCTTGCGCAAAAGGACGAGCGTGCAGGCGCCCATCAGGGCGGCTGCAAGAGCGGCCAGATGAGCGAACTGCAATTCACGGAAGCCGGGCCTCACCACAATCCAGACGCCGACGAGACCGATGGCAACAGCCCCCCAACGCCGCCATCTCACATCCTCGTTCAGGAAGATCACGGAAAGAACCGTTGCAAAAACCGGGCTGAGAAAGACCAGCGCATAGGTTTCCGCAAAGGGCAGCCGGGCAAAAGCATAGAACACAAACATGCCGGCAAGAATGCCGGTAGTGGCGCGCGCCGCAACAAGACCTGGCCGGTTGACCCTGAAGAGAGACAGAAGATTGCCCTTGCGGAACGCCAGCGCAAAGATCGGGACCATGGCAAAC
>JANNRN010000247.1:0-1644 GCA_031401375.1 Phyllobacteriaceae bacterium
AGCACGACACCGATTGCCACGCCGATAACGCCAAGCGGCAATTGATTGACCCTGTCAGCATAATTGAGAAGGGCAATGGCGCCGTCCTGTCCCGACGCGATCATTTGCCCGACCAAAAGGTTGATCTGCGTCACACCGCCCGTCAGCATGGCCGGGCCCATCAGTACAAGCAGGCGCCTGACATCGGGGGTGAGGCGCGGCCGCGTCAACGACAGTGAAAACCCGCGCTTGTGGACACCCCAAAACAAAAGGGCCAATTGCGCAAATCCTGACGCGAAAACTCCCCAGGCAAGCAACAAGCCCGTCGTACGTGCGTCAACGCCCGTTTGCATCGCGTAGACCAGAACCGCAATCAAAATGACATTTAGGAGCACCGGCACGATGGCCGCGAGAAAGTAGTAACGCATCGAATTGAGAATGCCGGACAGCATTGCCACGAGCGACATGCACAGCAGATAAGGGAACATGACACGGGTCAGCGTCACGGTGACATCAAACTTGTCCGGGTTTGACACAAACTTCGGCGCAATAATCGTTGACACCAAAAAAGGCATGAAGATCATCGCCAAGGCTGAAAGGGCGATGAGCGCCACCAGAAGCACTGACAATACGTCATTGGCGAACTTGCGCGCCGCCGCCTCGCCGCCGCCTTCAATTTCCTTGGCGAACAGCGGAATGAAGGCGGTGTTGAACGCGCCCTCGGCAAACAAACGCCGGAAAAGGTTTGGGAAGCGCAAGGCCGCATAGAAAGCGTCCGCGACCGGTCCGGCGCCGAGCGTTGCGCCGATCAGCGCCTCCCGGACAAATCCCAGCACCCGGCTTGCCATTGTCGCACCGCCAACCGATGCAAATTTCTTCACCAAACTCATTTCTGCGCGTTCCTGATTCTCATTTTGCGGCCAAGTGTTCGGTCTTGTCGAACAAAGCAACGAGCTTGCGCCGGATCGCCGTTTCGCGTGCGGGTTGGGTGATTTTGTGGCCGATGAGATCAGTCACATAAAAGGAATCAATGACCTTCTCGCCGAACGTTGTAATATGCGCCGAGGCAATGTCGAGATTGAGCGCCGAAATGACCGATGTGATTTCCGACAACAGGCCCGGCCGGTCAAGCCCTTCGACTTCAATGACCGTGAACTTGTCGGAAAGAGTATTGTTGATGTCGGCACGCGGTTCAACCTTGAAGGCCTTGGAGCCCCGGCGGGGTTTGGTGCGTTTGGCAAGAACTTCCGGAAGATAGGTCTTGCCGGACAGCATGTCCTCAATCAGGCGCGTGACACTGCGCGCGCGGCGCTCCTCATCCTCGTCGCGCTCGAATTCGCGCGATATCAATATGGTGTCGAGGGCGCGGCCATCGGTCGTCGTGAACACTTGGGCGTCCACGATATTGGCTCCCGCGCTCGCGCATGCGCCGGCAATGATGGACAGGAGCCGCGGATGGTCCTGCGCCATAACGGTGATTTCCGTGACGGCCTCAAAGGCGTGTATCTTGACCATCGTGGCGAGCTTCTTGCCCTCGGCGTCCGCCTGGCGGATGAAGTCGGCGTGGCGTTTCTGGTCATCGAGGCTGACGGTCAGAAGATAATTCTGATAAGGCAGGGCAAGATAGCCGTCACGCTCCGCCTCAGGCCATTGCGACAACGCCTC
>JANNRN010000248.1:0-11650 GCA_031401375.1 Phyllobacteriaceae bacterium
GCCGCCCGGCCTCGAGGCGATCATTACACTGTGTTCGACCGATGACCGCTACGCCGATGACATCCACTACAAGGGCGGCCTGCTTCTCAACGAGAATATGGGTTGGGGCGCGACGATGCTGTCTTACTCCTCGCGCGCGCCGGATCCGGCGATCGTTGGTGAAAAATGGCGTGACATGTGGCTGCAACGTCTTGAAAACGAAGCATTTTTGGCTACCCTCTGGTTGCGCCACCAGACCCGCGACGCCTATTGGAAACGCGGCTCGGTCGGTGAGGATTTCTCGAAAATCAAGGCGGCGACGCTTGCCATTGGCGGCTGGGGCGATGCTTACAAGAACGCCGTGTCGAGATTGGTCCAGGGCATCAAGGCGCCGGTCAAGGGAATTGTTGGTCCGTGGATCCACAAATACCCGCATTTTGCCGTCCCGCATCCGCAAATCGGCTTCCTGCAAGAGGCGCTGCGCTGGTGGGACAGGTGGCTGAAGGGCATTGAGACGGGCGTTGAACAGGATCCTGCCATGCGCCTTTACGTCATGGATTGGGTTCCGCCCAAGGCTTGGCACGATGCAAGGCCAGGCCGCTGGATCGGTTTCGAACAATGGCCGTCGCCCGCAATCAACGAAGAAATACTCCATTTGTCTGCGGCAAACCGGCTGCAGAGCGAGCCGCCGGGGGACTTTTCAGTGCAGGTTTCGTCTCCGGCAGATTGCGGAGCCGCTTCCGGCGAGTATTGCGCCATCTGGCTTGGACCGGACCTGCCGGGCGACCAGCGCAAGGATGACGCGCTATCCTGCTGTTTTGACAGTGAACCCTTGGCAAAGGCGCTGGATATCGCCGGCGCGCCGGTGGTTAGTCTGACCGTTAGCGCCAACAAGAGCCGGGGCCAGATGGCCGTGCGGCTGTGCGACGTCGATCCGGGCGGCGCTTCGAACCGCATCACCTACGGCGTCCTCAATCTTTGCCATCACCGCAGCCATGAATCGCCGGAGGCGCTCGTGCCGGGAAAGGTCTATGCGATCAAGCTTCAACTTGATGATATCGCCTGGCGCGTGCCCGAAGGCCACCGGCTGCGGGTGGCCATCTCCACCGCGTACTGGCCCATGGTCTGGCCGTCCCCCGAGGCCGCCACGCTGACGCTGACTTCAGGTGCGCTGCACTTGCCGGTCTGCGAAGAGATCATGGCGGGCGAAACCAGGTTTGAGCAACCCGAGGCGGCGGCGCCATGGAAGATCGAAACCCTGCGTCCTTCCTCCAACCGCCGCTGGATTGAACATGATCTCACAGCGGAAACCACGACGCTTCATATCGAGGATGATTTCGGAGAGGTGAGGGATGCAGGCCATGGCCTTGAAAGCGGCGGCACTGCCAGCGAAACTTGGATCATCAGACCTGATGATCCTCTCAGTGCGCGCGGCGAGGCGCGCTGGACTCAAATTCACCGCCGCGGCGATTGGAATCTAAGAACAGAGACAGCAAGCAGCATGTGGAGCGACGTTGACAGTTTTCATCTGACGGGCCGTGTCCGCGCCTACGAATCAGGAAATTTGGTTTTCGAGCGGGAGTTCAAGGAGACGGTTCCGCGAGGTCTCATTTGATACAAGTGCGGGCGAGACATTCACAACTTGCCGGCCGAAACCGCAGAACGAGAGAATCCAAGAGATCGGAACTTGACCCTCGAACAAAAATAGAACATAAAAGGAACATAACGTGCTTGTGGAGGATGCCATGACCGATATGGTCCAAGACTTTTTGTCTTTCTTGTCGATCTCCTTGTTCGTGGCCACGGTGATCATGTGGGCAGGGATCGTATAGTTCTTCGATAGTCCATGCCGTCTCAAGGCGGCACTGGACGACGACGCCGACTTCAATGATAGAATGAGCCGCAATCCAAATGGAGGAGTCGTGGCGTATTCCACTGTCATTGACGAAGGCAAAACCGAAGGGTCCGGTCAGGTAGCTTCGGCGTTCATTCATTTGCGCGTACATTCGGCCTTTTCGCTCCTCGAAGGCGCTTTGCCGATTGGGCGCATTGTTGACTTTGCCGTGGCGGACGGAGCGCCAGCGATTGCGGTCACAGACACCAACAATCTTTTTGGCGCGCTTGACCTCGCTCAAAAGGCAACGAAAGCGGGCGTCCAACCGATCATTGGGTGCCAGATCGAAGTCGGGTTCGATGACGCTGCTGTTGTGCAAAGCTCTACTCGGACACAGCTTGCCGGGTCTGTGGTGCTTATTGCTGCCACTGCGCAAGGTTATCTCAACCTGATGCATCTGGTCAGCCGCGCCTATATGGAAAGCCCTGATCATTCTGCAGTGACGCTCCATCCCGATTGGCTGGCTGACCGAACAGACGGGTTGATTGCGCTTGCAGGCGGTGAGCGTGGTCCGATTGGATCGGTCATAACCGAACACCCGGCGCTAGCCGAACAAAGGCTGCTGCACCTCAAGCGGCTATTTGAAGACCGGTTATACGTTGAGCTGCAGCGCCATGAGCGATACGACCGGACAATTGAAGCGCAAATGATCGCGCTGGCCTACCAACATGATCTGCCGCTTGTTGCAACCAACGACGCTTATTTCGCAACGAAAGATGACTTCGAGGCGCATGACGCGCTTTTGGCGATTGCTGCCGGCGCGCTCCTTTCAGAAGACAATCGCCGTCGGCTATCGGTGGACTATTGTCTTCGCCCGCAGCGCGAGATGATCGAACTTTTCGCGGACTTGCCCGAGGCCATCGAGAATACCGTCGAAATTGCGCGCAGATGTTCTTACTATCCGGAAAAACGCGATCCCATTCTGCCGAAGTTCGTTTTGGAGACAAAAGCCGGTATTGACGCTTTGGAAGCGGAGGTCGACGAACTCAAGAGGCAGGCAGTCGAAGGGCTTGATCAACGCCTGATTACGAATGGGTTGAATGGCGGCTTCACGCGAGAGGGTTACCGGGAGCGTCTCGACTTTGAGCTTTCGGTCATCGAGAAAATGAAGTTTCCCGGCTATTTTCTCATTGTTGCCGATTTCATCAAGTGGGCGAAGTCGAAGGGTATTCCGGTAGGTCCGGGCAGAGGTTCGGGCGCTGGATCTTTGGTCGCTTACGCTTTGACGATAACTGACATTGATCCGCTGCAGTTCTCGCTGCTGTTCGAGCGCTTTCTCAATCCGTCGCGGGTATCGATGCCTGATTTCGACGTCGACTTTTGCCAGGAACGCCGGGACGAAGTCATTCGCTATGTGCAGGAGCGATACGGACGTGACCAAGTGGCTCAAATCATTACCTTCGGCAGTCTGCAGGCAAGGGCCGTGTTGCGCGATGTCGGCCGGGTTCTGGAAATGCCCTACGGTCAGGTCGATCGCCTTTGCAAACTGGTTCCTCAAAACCCGGCGAATCCGGTGACATTGGCTAAAGCCATTGAGATTGAACCGCGTTTTCAGGAGGAAATGGACAAGGAACCGATTGTGCCGCGGATGCTGGGCATTGCCCGCAAGCTTGAGGGACTCTACCGCCACGCATCGACCCATGCGGCAGGCATCGTGATCGGTGACCGCCCTCTGTCACAGCTCGTGCCGCTCTATCGTGATCAGCGATCTGACATGCCGGTCACGCAGTACAACATGAAAGGGGTTGAATACGCGGGTCTCGTCAAATTCGACTTTCTCGGCCTCAAGACCCTGACAGTGCTCAAGCTGGCTGTGGATTTCATCAAGCGGCGCGGCATCAGTATCGATTTGGCCCGTCTGCCGTTTGATGACGCCCGGACTTACGAAATGCTGTCGCGCGGCGAAACAATCGGCATATTTCAGTTGGAAAGCGCCGGCATGCGCAAGGCGCTGATTGGCATGCGGCCCGACCGGATTGAAGACATTATCGCGCTCGTAGCCCTCTATCGCCCGGGGCCTATGGAAAACATCCCCACTTACAACGCTCGCAAGCACAAGGAGGAGGAAATCACGTCGATTCACCCACGTGTCGATGCGATACTGGCCGAAACACAAGGCGTAATCGTCTACCAGGAACAGGTGATGCAGGTTGCGCAAATCCTGGCGGGTTTCACATTGGGTGATGCTGACATTCTGCGGCGCGCCATGGGCAAAAAAGACCAGAAGGAAATGGCCCAAAAGCGGGAAGACTTTGTCAGGGGCGCAGAGCGGAACGGCATCGACAAATTCCGCGCCAACACAATCTTTGACCTGCTCGCCAAGTTCGCCGACTATGGGTTCAACAAGTCGCATGCCGCAGCCTATGCGGTGCTGTCTTACCAAACCGCCTACCTCAAGGCACATTATCAAGTGGAGTTTCTGGCGGCTTCAATGACCTATGATATGGTCAACACTGACAAGCTGAACGACTTCCGCCAAGACGCGCTGAGGATGGGAATCGATGTCGTACTGCCTTCCGTTCAGACCTCTCACAGAATGTTCGAGGTCGGCGAAAACAAGATATTCTATTCGTTGAACGCGCTCAAAGGGGTGGGCGAGGCCGCGGCTGATCACATCGCGGCGGCGCGAGGGGAAGTGCCCTTTAAGAACCTCGAGGACTTTTGTGTCCGCATCGATCCAAAAACAGTCAACCGGCGCGTGCTCGAAAGCTTGATCAATTCGGGTTCCCTTGATTGCTTTGGTCACGACCGGTCAACGCTCACGGCAAGTGTTGATCGCATGATCGGGCTTTCGCAAAGGCTGCACGATGAAAGCGCGAGCGGCCAAGCCGACATATTTGGCGCTATTGCAGGCGAAGTTCCCGAGAGGCTTGCGCTTGTCAAATCGACGCCTTGGCCTCCGGCCGAGAAGCTTTTGCGCGAACACCAGGCCGCCGGCTTTTATTTGTCGGCACATCCGCTGGACGAATATCGACAAGTTCTTGAAAAGATGCGCGTTCAGACCTGGGTCGACTTTGCCCACGCCGTCAAGAAGGGGGCAAGCGCCGGACGCTTGGCCGGAACAGTTGTGGGAAAACAAGAGAGGCGCACCAGAACAGGGAACAAAATGGGCATCATCCAGTTCTCTGATTCGACCGGGCAATTTGAAGGGGTAATGTTTTCCGAGGCGTTGGCTCAGTACAGAGACACGCTGCAGGTAGGCCGTTCCTTCGTGATCACAGCCTCGGCCGAAGACCGGCCGGAGGGCATAAGCCTTCGGGTCGCAACAATCCAGTCGCTTGAGGAAAAATCCAACAAAGTTCAGAAGTCGCTACGCGTGTTTCTTCGAAACTCGGTTCCCATAAAGGCCTTGTCCCCGTTCTTGACCACCCGAGGCGAAGGACAAGTGAGCCTGATACTCATTCAGGAGATGGGCAAGCGTGAAATCGAGATTGAACTGCCGGAGCGTTACGTCATCTCCCTGCCTGGCGCAGCAGCGATAAAGGCCATTCCAGGCGTCGTGGACGTCGAACTGGTGTAGCCTTCAGGATTTGATGGCCATGATCGACTTCGAGAGACCGAAAACGCGTTCACGCTTGATTGCTGCGTCCGGAAACAGCGACTTGACCTGACGAACCGTCAAAAGCCGAATGGAATCAACATGCGACTTGGCCTCGTGCCAGTCGTCCTGACGCGCAAAAAAACCCAGACGCATGCGCGTCATCATTGAGGCCCGGATCGTGGCAGGCAACCACTGAAATCCCGGGAACCGGAAATGGGGCTCGTAGGGGAACCAGAAATCGGGAGTCTGCATGTAGTAGCGATCACCGAGACGGCGTGTGTTTCGCGCAAATCTTTTGACCTGTTCATCATCACCAACATGCTCGATCACTGAATTGGAGTGCACGAAGTCGAAGCGGCGGCCTTCGAAAAGTTTGGGGTCACAGGCATCGCCGATCATAAAACTGAACAGCGCTGCGTCGCCCGTCTCCTGCACTTCGGGATTGATGATTGTGAACTTGAGGCGGTTGCGGTTGGCGCGAATGAAATCGCTTCCGATGAGCCAGTATTTTTCGGAGCCGCCCAGATCCAAGATATCGGCGTGGCCCTTTTCGTCCAGGATCGTCTGGATGATGTGACGGACTTGCTCGAACCGTTTTGCCCTGAACCCGAATTCGACACTTTTGGAGTTCTTGTACGGATCACGGTCCGGCCTTGCCGGGAACACCACATCAGTGTTCGTCATGTCAATTTCCTTCGAATTCATTTGAAGGGCTTGATATAGAAAATACTGCCCCCCAGAAAGCGCGAGTTGCTGACGTGGTAAAGCACAGGGGTTAACTTGTTCAGTTTTCCGGATTGGATTCCAGATGATCCGCCTTGAACCGTTGCGGAAGGAGGTATGTTTTAGCTCTTGCCGCCAATTTGCATGAAAGCTGGAACCTCATCGCCGAATCCGACGGGAGCTGGTCCAAGATCATCGCGATAGCCGCGTTTTTCCGGGGGCACTTGTGCCGTCAAATGCGGGTCACTGCGTGGGGGCCGGGGCCCGGTGCGCGCCCTCGCGGGCTTGTCCTCGCTTGGAGTTGGCGCGGCATTTTCATTCGAGCTTTGCCGCCTCCTTGAGGGCGAATTCGTCACGAGTGGCGCTTCGACGTCGTCATTTGGAACAAAAGGCGTCATTGCAGCTTCGACGGCAGGTTTCTTGCGCTTATCGCTGTAGTCCCGCTTTGGCTTGGCGTCCTTTGGCCGGCGCTCACGGCGTGGCTTGTCGTCTTCGCCTTCGTCAATGACGAGAGTCGACAAGTCGCCATCATGCCATTCAATGGTTTCTTTGATGAGATTTTCAATCGCCGAAAGATACTTCGCATCGGTCTTGTCAACCAGCGTGAAAGCCTTGCCGGAGCGTCCTGCGCGTCCGGTGCGGCCAATGCGGTGGACATAGTCCTCGGCGTGAATGGGCACATCGAAGTTGAACACATGTGACACATCCGGAATATCAAGGCCACGGGCGGCGACATCCGAAGCGACAAGCAGCTTGAGGTTGCCGTCCCGGAAGTTTGCCAGCATGGCCATGCGCGCCCTTTGGTCCATGTCGCCATGGAGCGCGCCGGCATCAAATTCGTGCTTGACCAGTGAACGAAACAGCTCGGCGACATCAACCTTTCGATTACAAAAAATAATCGCGTTCTTCAGGTTGGCTTCCTCTGCGCGAATCAGGTCTCGCAGCACTGCGCGCTTTTGCCAATCCTTGGGGCCGGTCTTCACCAGACGCTGTATAACCGTCTCTGCAGGGGTTGCCGCGCGTGCAACCTCAACTCTGACGGGGCTATGCAGGAACTGCTCAGTGAGCTTGGTGATTTCCGGCGGCATGGTTGCCGAAAAGAAAAGTGTTTGGCGGGTGAACGGAATGAGTTTGCAGATGCGCTCAATGTCAGGAATGAAGCCCATGTCGAGCATGCGGTCTGCTTCATCAATCACGACAATCTCAACGCCTGTGAGGAGCAACTTGCCGCGTTCATGATGATCCAGGAGACGCCCCGGCGTTGCGATCAGAACATCGCATCCCCGTTGGAGCTTGCGGTCCTGTTCGTCAAATGACATGCCGCCGATCAAAAGAGCGACGTTCAGTTTGTGGTTTTTGCCGTATTTGATGAAATTCTCTTCAACTTGCGCGGCCAATTCGCGGGTCGGCTCCAGGATCAAGGTGCGCGGCATGCGTGCTCTGGCGCGGCCTCTTTCGAGGCGCGTAAGCATGGGTAGAACAAATGAAGCGGTCTTGCCCGTGCCAGTTTGGGCAATGCCAAGGATGTCCTTGCCCTGAACGGCGTGTGGAATGGCGCCGACTTGAATAGGTGTGGGAATGGTGTAGCCAGCGTCAGAAATAGCGCTCAGCACTTTGTCGGATAAACCGAGATCGGCAAAAGTTGTCACGTAGGGAATGGATCCATCGATATGAGGCGGCTTTCTGCCGACCGGATTTGGCGCGCGAATTGCGCCTATGGCAACGTTCTTCAGAGAACCGCGCCAAACTTGGGCTGCCGTTACGGCTTGTCGGCGCAAATGTCAACCATTTGATAACTAATGGCGAAATTGCTCGGCCAGAATGCGCTCGTCCCAGGAATGATCGGCATCGAAAAGAATAGTGACATCGGAGTCTTGTGCTTGCGCGATCTTGACAGAGGTCACTGACTTGACTTCGTTGTGGTCGGCCACCGCATTGACCGGCCGTTTCTTCGGCTCAAGTATCTCGAGCTCAACACTCGCAGTGCTTGGCAATAAGGCTCCTTGCCAGCGGCGCGGGCGGAAGGGCGAAACAGGCGTGAGCGCCAAGAGTGGCGCGTCGAGCGGCAGAATCGGTCCGCGGGCGGACAGGTTGTAGGCGGTGGATCCAGCCGGGGTCGCGACCATGACCCCATCGCATATCAGCTCGTCCAACCGCTGCTTTCCGTCAACGATGATACGAATCTTCGCTGCCTGATAGGACTGGCGAAGCAATGAAACCTCATTGATCGCGAAAGCAGTCGTCGTTTTGCCAGCCCGATGCACCGCCGTCATTTGAAGCGGACGAATGGTTTCAGGTGTTGCAGCCGCTATGCGTTCCTGCAGTCCCGGAAGGTGATACTCGTTCATCAGGAAGCCAACAGATCCCCGGTTCATTCCGTAGATCAGTTTTCCTGAGTTCATCTGGGAATGAAGAATTTGCAACATGAAGCCATCGCCGCCGAGTGCGACGATCACGTCTGCCTCCCTGGCATCGATTTGCCCATAGACTTCGACAAGCTTTTCGCGCGCTTTTTTTGCCTCCGGGGCAACAGAAGAAACGAAGAAGAGTTTTGTCATGAGACGGGGCAACCATGTGACAGAACAAGGTTGACACCAAAAATGGTGCAAAAGTCAAAGAGTCCCGACACGTCAGCGTAAAGTCGCGCAATCAACCACTTAAATTTGACTTTTCTTTTTGCTTTCGTGTGATAATTGACCCGCGCTGCCCTTGTAGCTCAGTTGGTAGAGCACCTGATTTGTAATCAGGGGGTCGCGGGTTCGAATCCTGCCGGGGGCACCAGTTTTCCAGTGTTGGACTTGTGCGGTTCTTTCTGGCCGCACAGAAGAGCCACGAGGCGGTTCCAAATCGGCAGGGGCAATACGAACATGGACAGCCTCAAGTTCGGCACCAGCGGGCTTCGAGGGCTTGCTGTGGAGCTCGAAGGACCGTCAGCGGCTCGTTACGCCTCTGCTTTTGGGCAATACCTATTGAATTCAGGATTAGTGAAAAACGGCGCCGATATTCTCATCAGCCGGGACTTCCGGGATTCGAGTGCTGGAATTGCTGCAATTTGCACCGCCGCATTGATGAGGTCCGGCTTCAATGTATTGGATTGCGGAACCATTCCGACACCCGCTCTGGCGCTCATCGGCCTTGAGCGGGGCGCAGCCTCGTTGATGATCACCGGCTCTCACATTCCAGCTGATCAAAACGGCATAAAGTTCTATCGGCCCGATGGCGAGATCGACAAAAATGACGAACTCTCGATTTCAAATTTGGCCGGGGATGCCATAGCGGTTGGGGAGCTTTTTTTATCCGATAGCGCGGTCGCAAGAGACATTTCGTCACAGGCAGCCAATAGCTATGTCTCGCGGAACAAAACGATTTTGGGCGCACGCAGACTGGCGGGAGTGAAAGTCGGGGTCTTCCAACACAGCTCCGTGGCGCGAGACTTGCTGGTGGAAGTCCTGAGTCATTATGGCGCTCAGGTTCTTGAACTCGGTAGATCGCACAGCTTCGTACCCGTGGATACGGAGGCGGTGTCGCCTCAAATCATCGCCCATTTGAAGGAATGGGCAGGCGAGCATCAACTTGACGCAATTGTTTCTGCAGATGCCGATGGTGATCGGCCACTCGTTGCAGATGAAACTGGACAACCCTTGCGTGGTGATTTGCTCGGACTGATCACCGCGGAATTTCTAGGCGCAGACGTCGTCGTGACGCCTGTCACTTCCAACTCAGGAATCGAACGTGCAACTACAGCCGAGGTTCACCGGACCAATGTCGGCTCCCCCTTCGTTATTGCGGCGATGACTGCGGCGGGTAAGTCCGGGGCAACAAAAGTCGTAGGCTTTGAGGCCAATGGCGGATGCCTGACAGGAACCGATTTCAACGTAAACGGACATATATTGAGAGCATTGCTAACGCGCGACAGCTTTTTGCCGGTGCTGGCGGTGTTGAACAAAATGGTGACGATGAACGAGCCCTTGTCCAAGGTGGCGGCGAGCTACCGGCTACCCTTTGCGATCAGTGACCGGCTTCAGAACTTTCCTGTCGAAAACAGCACGGCGTTGATGGCGTATTTGCGGGCATCAGGGAAAAATCTCGCTTCGTTTCTCGCGCCGATAGGGGCGCCGCAGTCGGTGAGCGACATTGACGGACTGCGCGTCACACTTGCCGATGACAGGATCATTCACCTCCGGCCCTCCGGCAACGCGCCCGAAATGCGCTGTTATGTTGAGGCGGTGACGGAGACGGCAGCCAAGGTGATGATGGTTGAGGGGCTTGACTTGATCCGCAGCTGGGTTGCCGGGCGATAGCTATTTGGTAAGATGACGATGGGCCGCATAGAGCGAAAGCGCGGTTGCGTTTGACACGTTGAGCGATTTGATGGCCCCAGGCAACTCAACACGCGCCAGTGTCATGACGGTATCGCGGGTTTTTTGCCGGAGGCCCTTGCCTTCGGCGCCAAGCACGAGGGCGACCTTCTTCGACGAAAAACTGCTTTCGAGTTCGGTGTCGGCTTCTGAATCAAGGCCGATTGTTTGAAAACCAAGCGCCTGAAGTTCGCTCAGCGACTCGGCAAGGTTACGGACTTCCAGATGCGGAATGAGTTCCAATGCGCCGGACGCAGCTTTTGCCAGCACTCCAGATTCCTGCGGCGAATGGCGATTTGTCGTGATCAATGCCCCGGCGCCGAAAGCCACCGCTGAGCGCATGATTGCGCCGACATTGTGCGGATCGGTGACTTGATCAAGCACAAGAACAAGATGCGTCTCGCCAAGATCAGAGAGGCGCTGCGCAACGAGCGGTTCGGCCTCGACCAAAACACCCTGATGCACCGCGTCCGACCCGGCTTCCTTGTCGATTGCCCTTGGCTCAACGATTTCAACCGGGAAAGGCAAAGCGGCAACGTCCGGTATTTCGAGGCGATCCAGCGCGTTTTTTGTCACCAGCATCCGATGGATTTTGCGAGCGGGGTTATCAAGTGCCGCGCGCACCGTATGCAGTCCATAAAGGCGAACGACGCCTTGCGGCACCGGTGAGGCTCCAATGGGCGGGCGCTCGCGCCACACCGGCGCGCCGCCCGCCTTCTGGTCCCGAAACTGACGCCGCAGTTTGGCGTAATGCGTGTCTTTGGCGGATTTGTCGGCGGGAATGTCAGTCATAACGGCTCAATAGCACCAGACTTCCCTTCTTGCCATGGAGCAAAACCCGGAATTCCCGCGTTTCATCCAGTTGACAGGGCAGGGGCCAATGGCCATAAGGCGCTCGCGGTTCCGGCCTTTTGGGGCAAGATCAAAGCCCTTAAAGGCAAACGTCAAATGGTTCCGGGAGATTGTCCCGAGCGGCAAAGGGGGCGGACTGTAAATCCGCTGGCTACGCCTTCGCAGGTTCGAGTCCTGCATCTCCCACCACCTTCCTTCCGCCACCCTGATCGTGTAGTCAGGAGCGGCGCGGGTGTAGCTCAATGGTAGAGCAGCAGCCTTCCAAGCTGAATACGAGGGTTCGATTCCCTTCACCCGCTCCAA
>JANNRN010000249.1:0-8167 GCA_031401375.1 Phyllobacteriaceae bacterium
AGCAGTGTAACACAGCTTGGCGCCTTGATTTTGCGACGGCAACAGCGCAAGTCTGTCAATAGTTCGTGAACAGGCCGGAGGTTGACATGTCTTGGCTGCGATCCATTTTCGGCAACAAATCCCCGCAAACAGCGGAAACGACCAAGGCAGCGCAACGCGACTACAAGGGTTTCACGTTGGCTGCCGCACCAATCAAGGAGGGCGGACAGTATCGACTTGCTGGCGTCATCACCAAGGAGATTGATGGAGTGATGCGCGAGCACCGGTTCGTGCGCGCGGACGTGTTCTCAAGCATCGACGAGGCAGAGGAATTTGCATTGCGAAAAGCTGAACTCATTGTTGATCAGAGCGGCGACAAGATCTTCGACTGACATCAGCCTGACGTCATTCTCAATCCCTCCAACAAGGCAATCAGGACAGTGTTTTGATCTCGCCAGCGCCCATGGCCTGATCGAGCCCTTCCCGCAAAGTATGATTGCCATGCCGCTCGTCGATATCGTCAATGGTCTGGCGCCGAAGAACCGCCGGGCACGGTGTGCTGATTGATGTCATCAAGCCGATCGACCCAAGCGCTGAGTTTCTCGCCAACTACGCCTCGGGTGCGGCAGGCGCCTGACGAGAATTACGCCAAAGCGCGATTCATGGCTTTTCTGCAACGGCTTTGAGTTTGGCTAGCCCCTTTTCGTAATCGGCTCCGATCCAGCGGTCGAACATCAAGCCCATCCATTTAGCCATGATGCCGTCAAGCTGGCTGTTGAAGCTCCACGTCGCCGTGGTGCCAGCCGCGCTCGGTTCAAGATCCCAGACCGCAACGGCCTTGCCCATCGATCCAAAATCGAGCTCCGAGGCGACGTGCTTGCCGTCCACAAACTCGATCACTGTCTGGGCGCCGCTGCCAACATCGGTGTTGTCCGAAGTCCAGTTCATTTTTTGGCCTGTGCCGGTTTCCGGGCCTTCAAAAGTGTATTTGGTGTTCGGATCGAGATCGGCCCATGGCGAGAACTCGTTGAAGCGCTTCACCGAAGAAACGATTGCAAAAACCTTTGCGGGAGGAGCGGCGATCTCGGCGGTACGGCTGATATTGGCTTCCTTGGGTAAAAGGAATGAGCCGCCAACGATGATGATTGCGACCGCAGCGATGGTGTAGGCGAGCCATTTCAACAACGTTCTCATGATGAAGCCCTCACAAATTGTCGAAGCCGGTATCATACACGGTCAGGGATGCCCCGTTAAGCCAACCGTCCACGCTTTCAAAGCGAATCCGTGCCCTTCCTCTTTGACGCTTTTGCGCTAGCCGACATCTTGTCGATATAGGCGAGAAAGACGGCCGAAATGACAAAGGCAAGGTGCATGATCGTGAACCACATCAGCTTCTCGTTGGCATATTGCGCGGCATTCAGGAATATCTGTAACAGGTGGATCGAGGAGATCGCGACAATTGTCGAAGCCACTTTGATCTTGAGCGAGCCCGCGTCAATCGTTCCGAGCCAATGGACCTCATCCTCGGCATCGAACCGCGACACAAAATTCTCGTAGCCTGAAATGATCACCATCACGACAAGACTGGCGACAAGTGCTGCGTCGATGAGAGCCAGCATTCTCAATATGGCATCGGCGTCGTTGATCACGAATGCGTTTGCCATGAAATCCACCAGCTTTTTGCCAAAGGTGACAGCGTAAATCGCAAGCGCAATGGCAAGGCCGATATAGAACACGACCAATAGCCAGCGCGAAGCGAGAATGACGGATTCGATAAAGAGCTCAAGGCGTTTCATGGATGTTTTCTGCCCGATTCGGTTCTATGAGATGCAGACGCGATGTAAGCTTGCAATCGTGGCAGCGGCAATAAGCGGCGGTTAATATGAATCGACTTTTGCACTATGAGAAGCGGGGTCAGCCGCTGGCGGCGCGGGCGAAGTTCCGCTCGCGACTGGCAATGAATGTGGCGGCCGGCGGGCTGATCATAGCAGCGGGGCTGGGCATCGGAATGGCCGGCTATCACTGGATCGCTGGAATGGACGCGGTGGATGCCTTTCTGAATTCCGCGATGATCCTTTCTGGCATGGGGCCGGTTGGCGAACTGACAAGCGACGGCGCGAAGTTTTTCGCAGGGCTCTACGCGATTTTCTGTGGACTGCTGATTTTCGCGGTCGCAGGCCTCATCCTCGCGCCGGTCTTTCATCGTGTGCTGCACAGGTTTCATGTTGAAGACAACGAAAAATGAAAAGGGCCGGGAACACGTCCGGCCCTCTCGTTTAGCTGCGCAAATTATTCCGCGCTTGCCACGGGCGTGACAAGCGGCGTGATGCGGCGGAACACTACCCGGCGATTGAGCGGTTCCTTGTCTGCCGTTTTCACTTTCAAGAAACGCTCGCCGTAGCCCTGAGTGGTCAGGTTTTCGGAAGGCACATCAAAGACATTGCTAAGCGCAATTGCCACGCTTTCGGCCCGCTCGTCGGACAGAGCAAGGTTCGCGATGTCGGAACCGACCGCGTCAGTGTGCCCTTCAATCAAAAAAGTCTCCGCGGGGTTCTTCTTGATCAGCTTAAGCATGGCGTCGGCCAGGCCCTGCAGCTTGTTGATCTGTTCCTCTTCGATGTCTGCCGAGCCAAATCCGAAAGTAATGTTTCCCATCTCGACCCGGCGCGCCTTGTCCCGCACACGCGCGGAACGCTTCACATCTTGAACCGAGTAGGTCCGCTCTACTCGCTCGACTGGCGGTTGGTCGAGAAAGCGATAGTAGACCTCTTCGTCTTCGACAAGGCGTGCATCAAGGATGTACTCCACAACAGGGACGAGCAGTTGAAGCGGCGGCAGATCATAGACCGGATCGCGCCAATCAACATATTCCTCGCGGTCATATTCAGGTGTGTAGGCAAGGATCACTTCCCGGCCGTCAGGCAAGATTCGTGATCGCTGGATGATTTCGCCCCAGCGGTTCTTGATGGTCACGACCTGTACGCCATTGGCCCGCACGATGGTTTCCCGTGTACGGCCCCGCGGCAATTGCTCAATAATCACCTCGTCGCCTTCACGGATCAGGCGAGGGGCTTCGGGCGCCTCCACGAAGGTGATGTTGTTGATTGTGAAAATCGTCCGGTTGTCGATTACCTTGATGATTTCTTCCTGCGCCGGCGGCGGAGGCGGCGCCGGGAAAGCGGAGATGACTTCACCGGGCTCTTCCCGCGAAGGCGTAACCAGGACGGGTACGATATCAATCCGGGCCGCCTGATCATCGAGCGGCGGCGGTGCCTGAGGAACTGCGGGCGCGGCAACCTCGGGCTCCGGAGTTGGCTCTCCTGGTGCTGGTGGCGGCGGCGGGGGTAATTCCTCCTTGGCGCTGTCAAGAACCGGCGCTGCCTCTTCTTTCATCTCTTCCGGCAACGGTTCCATGACCGGGTCCGGCACTATTGCCGGTGCAGGAAGTTCAGGTGCCGGAGCGACAGGCGCGGGCTCAACCGATGCAGGTTCCTCAGGTGCTGGCGCTGTTTCAGGTTCGGCCGGGACCGGTGTTGGCTCTACCGATGCAGGTTCCTCAGGTGCTGGCGCTGTTTCAGGTTCGGCTGGAACCGGTGTTGGCTCAACCGATGCAGGCTCCTCGGGTGCTGGCGCTGTTTCAGGGTCGGCCGGGACCGGTGTTGGCTCAACCGATACAGGCTCCTCGGGTGCTGGCGCTGTTTCGGGTTCGGGAGCGGGTTGCGCTGCTTCGGGTTCGGTTGGGACCGGGGCAGGCTCAGCAGGTGCTGGAGGTTCTGGCGCTGGCGCGGCCTCTTCTGCGGCCTTTGCAGCCTCCGCCTCTTTGGCGGCTTGTGCTGCGGCAGCGTCCTCAACGGCCTTGGCAGCGGCGGCTTCTTCTGCGGCCTTTGCTGCTTCCGCCTCTTGGGCGGCTTGTGCGGCGGCGGCGTCCTCAGCGGCCTTGGCAGCAGCGGCGTCTTCTGCGGCCATGGCAGCGGCGGCTTCTTCTGCGGCCTTTGCTGCTTCCGCCTCCTGCGCGGCTTGTGCGGCGGCAGCGTCCTCTGCGGCCTTTGCGGCGGCGGCGTCTTCTGCAGCCTTTGCGGCCTCTGCCTCCTGAGCAGCGGCGAGCGCAGCCTTCGCCTGTTCGACCGCAGCTTCCTGAGCGGCCGTGTCAGCACCCTCTGCTTTCGCGGCTTCCAGTTTGGCAAGCGCGTCATTCAACGCTGCCTCAGCACCACTCAGCTGAACATTTGTTACCAACGTCCAAGACGAAGGAGGCTCTGGCAGTTGCAGCGCACGCGACGGCGCAGTCACAAGAAGTGAGGCGAGCGCAGCACTGGTTGATAGCGTCTTGACAAAGTTCATTCAATTTTTTCCTTCGAAAGTGGTTCGCCTGCATTCTTCCCGGTCAAATGCGACCAAAATCAGGAGCGCCGGAGCTGCATGCATGTTAATCTAGTGTTTGCTTCCTGAAGCTGGCATGAACGACTCGTGCGCCACACCTCTCCTTGGCCTCGACCTTGTCTTTTCTGGCGTCTACAGCATCACAATGCTGACGTGAAAATAGTTGAGAGCCGGGAATGCCAAACGCACCCTTCTGGAAAACCAAATCTCTGGCAGAAATGAATCCCGTTGAATGGGAATCGCTATGTGACGGCTGTGGCAAGTGCTGTCTTTCCAAGCTGGAGGACGAGGACACCGGCGAAATCGTTTGGACAAGCGTTGCTTGCCGGCTTTTGGACGCGGGGGCCTGCAAATGCCGGGATTATCGAAACCGGTTAAGAAAAGTTCATGATTGCGTCCAGCTTACGCCGGAAAATGTGGGGACAATTGCCTGGTTGCCCGAAACCTGCGGTTATCGCCTGGTGCACGAGGGGAAAGACCTGTTTCAATGGCATCCACTTATTTCTGGAAACGCAGAAAGCGTCCACGAACACGGCATTTCCGTTAGAGGCAAGGTTACTGCTTTCGAAGATGACCTCGGCTCAACCGAGGACTATTTGCTCCATCTTTTGAGCCATCCCCTTTGAG
Source organism: Phyllobacteriaceae bacterium (assembly GCA_031401375.1). GTDB lineage: Bacteria > Pseudomonadota > Alphaproteobacteria > Rhizobiales > Rhizobiaceae > JANOYJ01. The sequence goes on from JANNRN010000249.1 coordinate 4,987, forward strand.
CAGACAGACTTGGACTCCGGCCAACATGAACCGAAAATGAACCGCGACTTCCGTGTCCGTTCATGTTAAGTAAACCATAGTGACATTCCTCATTGTGGAGGACAGTTCGATGACATCCCTCATTAAGACAATCAGCGTTGCAGTTTTGCTTTTGTTCGGCATTGGATCCTTTTCGGCGAGCGCCCAGCGTCTCAGCGGAGGAGAAGGCGAGTATCTCAATAGGGGCCGCATTTTGGATTGTGGCCCGTCAGACACACACTACCGGTGCGGGTCGCGCGTTTTGCCTCGCCATTGGCGGAATCACGGCGGTGGATGGTCTGCTAATCCGGGCATCGGGTTGGGGCTTTACTTCGGCGACGTCTACCCACGACATCACATTTATCCGCGACGGATCATCCGGCCGGTGCGCTTATGCACGACACAAATGGCCGTGAACAAAGCGCGGTCGATGGGAATCCGCCACGTCAGGGCATATTCTTATGATGATCATATTTTGATCAAGGGCAAAAAGCGCGGGCATCGCGTTCAGGTGGCATTTGCTCGTGCTCGTGGGTGCCCGGCAATCTACTATTGACGCATTCCTCCGGGATGCCTGAAACGCGCCAGGTGACCCCCGGCGCTTTTCGCTGTGACCGCAGTTATTGCTTGATTTCAAATGTCAAGTTGACGTTGACTCGGTAGGTGTTCTCGCCGGCTGCGACCGGCACTGCGTCGGAGCCCGCCTTTGCCATGCTCATTTCGGCACGCATCATCGGCATAGGTCCAGGTTGGTACGACTGTTCTTGGATTTCGAGAATGCGGCCGGTAGTAACACCTGCGGCCGAGGTCAGCGTCTTTGCCTTGGATATGGCGTTGCCCATGGCTTTCTTGCGTGCCTCTTCAAGCAAGGTTGTGGTGTCGTCCTTGACGAACATAATGTCCCCACCTTGATTTACTCCCAAAGTCACCGATTGATCGAGGATTTCGCCGAGCTTTGCGAGATCCCGGATGCGCACTGAGAGGGAGTTTGCGACGCTGTAGCCGACGATTTTCGGCTCCTGCGGTTCTGACTTGGCGGGATCGGGATAGACGTAGCGCGGCTGTATCGAGAACCCGGATGTTTGCAAATCCTTGTCCGCAATGCCGGAAGACTTCATCGCAGCAAGGATTTCGGTCATGGATTTGTTGTTGGCTTCTAGGGCGGCGCGGGCGGTATCGCTTTCGCGGAGAACGGTGAGAGAAATGACCGCCATATCAGGCGCAGCGCTGACTTCGCCTTCGCCGCTGACGATGATGCGGGGGGTAGGCTCGTCGGCGGCGTAAGCCGGATGAGAGACGGTGAGGGCGAGTGCGGCAAAGGCGAGCGGAATAATTTTTCGGCGCATGGTGTTCTCCGGAATGTGTCCCTAACGGCGCGAGAACATAATGGCGAATGTGGCGGATTGAAGCCGCAGCTTGCGAGGGCTTCGCCTTTCCGTTAACAGGCGGGCCGGTGGGGCCTGTAGCTCAATGGTAGAGCCGGCGGCTCATAACCGCTTGGTTGGGGGTTCGAGTCCCTCCGGGCCCACCAATCAAACTATCCCGCCGCCTGCTCCGCTGACAGGGGGACGGATTTTTGCGACTTTGTGGCGATACTGGCTGGCGCGATAGGCGCTGACCGGATCAATCGCACCGCCGGATTCGATCCTTGCCATGGCCAGCACCGGTTCGACATCGACACGAAAAGCCGCCTTCAATGTCTCCGACGCCAGGAGGGCGTCATTCTCAAACTGATAACTTTCCAAAACCGATCTATTCACAATGAGCGCCTGCGCATAAGCGCGCCGCACCTCATTGGCCGAACGCATCAGGCTTTCGATCGGATCGGTCACATTGTGCGATTGGTCAAGCATATGGGCTGGACGAAAGCCCTTCACCTTGCGCAGCTCGGCATCGACGAGCTCATTGAAAACCAGAAACAACCGGAACGGATCAATCGAGCCGGCGTCCAGATCATCGTCGCCGTATTTTGAATCATTGAAGTGAAAACCGCCGAGTTTCCCGGCCTTGATCAAACGCGCCACAATCATCTCGATGTTCACATTCGGCGCGTGGTGGCCGAGATCAACAAGGCAATGCGCCTGAGGGCCCAGTTCCTGCGCGATCATCAGGTTGGTGCCCCAATCCTGCACGACAGTTGAATAGAAGGCCGGCTCATACATCTTGTGTTCGGTGAACAGGCGCCAGTCCTTCGGCAGCGCCTTGACGATGTCTTTCATGGCGCCAAGATAGTGTTCGAAACTCCTGGCGAAATTCGTCTGGCCGGGAAAATTGGAGCCGTCACCGATCCAGACCGTCAGCGCCCTGGATCCGATGGCCTTGCCGAACTCAATGCATTCGATGTTGTGTTCGACGGCTTGGCGGCGGGTTGCCTTGTTCTCGTTTGAAAGCGATCCGAATTTGTAGGAATGCTTCTGGCCGGGCTGGTCCTGAAATGTGTTGGAGTTCATCGCGTCAAAGGCAAGGCCGAGGGCTTTGCCCTTCTGCGCAAGCTCCTGGGGATCTTTGGTCTTGTCCCAAGGAATGTGGAGTGACACCGCTGGCGTCGCGCAGGTCAATTGATGAATGACCGCGCAGTCCTCGAGTTTGTCAAAGATGTGGCGCGGTTCTCCGCCGCCGGGAAAACGCGCAAACCGCGTTCCGCCAGTCCCGACTCCCCAAGAAGGCACGGCGACGTTAAATGCCGCCACTTTCCTTTTGACATCGTCCACATTGACCCCGCTCCGGGCCAGACGAGAGCCAAGCGACGCGTAATCCTCTTTGAGCGCCTTGACGTGCCTTGAGTTTTCCGAAGCAATGACGTCGTTCTCGATCATCATGTAAATCTTCCTCAGCGTGTGAAGGATTGTGCGTTGCCCGCGTCCACATTGATAATGTTGCCGGTCGATTTATCCGACATGCCGGAGGCGAGGAAATAGGCGGCCTCGGCGATGTCCTCGGGATAGACCGAGCGTTTCAACATGGAACGTTTGCGGTAATGTTCTTCGAGCTCGTCCGGGTTCATGTTGTAGGCCGCAGCTCGCTGCTCACGCCATTCGCCCTGCCAGATTTTCGACCCGCGCAGCACGGCGTCAGGATTGACGACATTGACGCGTATGCCGGCCTCCGCGCCCTCGAGCGCCAGGCATCGCGCCAGATGGATTTCAGCGGCCTTGGCCGTGCA
>JANNRN010000250.1:0-3159 GCA_031401375.1 Phyllobacteriaceae bacterium
CCGCCGACCTTGGCGTAATGGCCCATTTTCTCGTAGAAATCGATGGAATAGAGCGTCGTGTAACAAGCGAGCCGGTCATGCGAGGTGGCGTAGCAGAAGTCGGACGCATGCGCGGTTGAACCGATGTCTGTCGGGATCGCCGACTTGTCGAGCCCGACAATGTCATCCCAGCCGCGTTCGATCAAATGATGGGCGACGCAGGCCCCGACAATGCCGCCCTGACCGATGATCACGACCTTTGCCTTTTGTGGGAACTTCGCCATCGCACGCTTCTCCATCTGAATGTTGAGCGCACATTATTGTCCCCGGGCCCAGAGGCAAAGCCTGTTTGCGACATTGGCAAAGAAAGGGCGCGACGGCGCGACGATTCAGGCGGCTTTGGCTGGTTTCCAGACCGACAGCAAGGTCTTGATTGACGGCAGCAAGACGAGGAAAAGCGGCGTCAGATAGGCGCCGTGCACGCGCGCGTCCGGCAACGGAAACAGGATGAAGCGGGCAATGATTCCACCGGCGAGCGCGAGGAAAATGACCTCTGTGCGCACCTCTATTTTCCCAAGCGATGAACGGATGAAGGCCCATGCGGCAACCAGGATGATCAGCATACCGGGCCAGGCCTGTTCGCTCACGCCGCGGACAAGTCCGGAAGTGAGCGCCCTCAGATAGACAGCGACGGAAAAGTCGGGATGAAACCCTTCCATCGTCAACTGCTGCGCGACATTTGAAAACCAGAAATGCGTCCACCAGCCGGGATGCCCTGCCCCATGCGAAAGAAACGAATAGGCGATGGCGGCGGCGATGAACGCGCCGAATGCGCCAAGGCTGACTTGCCGGAACACGGCAAACAATACGGCGAGAATACCAAGAAAGGCGATGGTGTCCGAGCGCACCAGGAAAGCCAGGAAAAGCGCCAGCACCGACACCATCTCGCGCCTCCTGTAGAGCGCGTAGAGGCCGAACGTAAACAGCGCCATGAACAGCGCATCCGGCGAGCCGAGCCGGGCAACGTCCGGGTAACCCGAAATCATCAGCGCGCCCGCCGCCACGGGACCATAAGACAAGGCCCTTTCCCGAAAAAGCCAGAGGCCGACGCACAGGCCTGTCGCCAGCGTTGAAAGAAGCGAAATCAAACGGATGGCGCCGACTTCGCCAAAGTATGGCGCGAGCGCGGCAATGAGGGAAACATAGAGCGTCTTGACCCGGTACATGGGCAGCATGGACTGGAACGCGGCGGCGTCTTCGAACTGGCGCGCGCGGTAGCCATCGCCTTTTGCGAGTAACTCAAAGGCGGCGGGTTCAACAGCCTCGCGCACTTTTTCGTAAGCAAAATCATGCACTTGCTGCGGGCTATTGAATCGATGCTCCGCGCCTGCCGCCACGTAGGGCAAGAGGTCCCAGTTCGCATGGGGAAACTTGGCGGAGGCGATGCACGTGACCGCGATGAACCCGATGAGGATGGCCACGCCAATGGATGAAGCAAACCGGGCGACAAGGGCAATCAGCCAGTCCAGCAACCTTGCGACTGGATTGGTCCCGTCTTTCATCGCCAGAGAGACAATCTTTTCCACCCTCAGCGCTGCCCCTCATCCGACCCTTCGGGCCACCTTCTCCCCGTCAAAACGGGGAGAAGGGATTCTCCACCGCTTGCGATTGTCATTCTTCTCCCCGCCGCTTGCGGGGAGAAGGTCCGGCAGGGGAAGAGGGGCAGCGCCGACACTGCCAGCATTCCCGCTCTTCCCATCACATCACCTGGCTTTTGACGAAGTCCTTGACGATCGCGATGATGCCGCGGCTCAGAAGATCATCAAGTGAATCGGCGAACTGCGCCACATGGGCGCGATTGCAAATCAGCGGCGGTTCGAGCCGGATGACGTTGCGATTGTACTCGGTGAAAGCCACGAGAATGTCGTAGTCCCGCAACAGCAATGCACCGATAAAGCCGGACAATGAACCCTTGAGCTTGTCGTCAAGCATGGCCACGATCGGGCGCAGCATCATTGGCAGCGTTTGCGAAAAGTCCTGAAACTCAATGCCGACCATCAAGCCTTTGCCGCGCACATCCTTGATGATTTTTGGATATTTCGCATGAAGGGTTTGCAGTCGTTCGATGAGGTACTCGCCGACGCTGGCTGAATTGCCGATAAGATCCTCATCATAGAGCACGTTGAGGGCTTCGATGGACGTTACGCAGGCCTCGCCGATGCCGCCGAAAGTGGCGGGCGCATGAATGAGAGCCGTCTTCGGCGTGCCATAGGCTTTCATGTAGACGTCGCGCCGCGCAATCATCGCTCCCATGGCGCACTTGCCGCCGCCGAGCGACTTTGCGAGCGCCGTAACGTCGGGAATGACACCGTAATGCTCGAACGCGTAGAACTTGCCGGTGCGACCAAGGCCGCACTGCACTTCGTCCGCCACCCACAGCACCCGGTATTCGTCGCATAGTGTCCGCAGCTTCTGCCAGTACGCGGCAGGCGCCTGTATAATGCCGCCGCCGCCCTGCACTGTTTCCAGAACGATTGAGCCGATGGCCGGATCAGACTTGAAAAGACGCTCGACAGCGTCAATGTCGCCAAACGGCACCCTGACAGCATTGTCCACCAATTTGAAATCGCCACGGTAAAGGCTGCCGTCCGTGATCGTCAGCGCGCCCTTGGTTTTGCCGTGGAACGAGTTCTCGGCATAGACAACCTTGTATTTGCCCGGACCTGCCGCCCGTTCGGCGATTTTGATCGCCGCTTCCATCGCTTCCGATCCGGATGAGCCGAGAAACACCATGTTAAGATCGCCGGGGGAACAGGCAGCAATGTTATGCGCCAAAGCCGCGGCGTATTGCGACATGAAGGCCATCGCGATTTCGTGGCGCTTCTCGTCCTGAAACTCTCGGCGCACTTTCAGGATGCGCGGGTGGTTATGACCGAAGGCGAGCGAACCGAAGCCTCCGAAGAAATCGAGAATGCGCCGGCCATGCTGGTCGATATAGTGCATGCCTTCCGCGCTTTCGATTTTCACCTTGTGAAAACCAAGCAGCTTCATGAAATGCAACTGTCCGGGATTGATGTGCGCCTTGAACAGTTCCGTCATGGCCGATACCGGCATGGCTTTCGCATCACGCACGGACAGCAATTTGGGCCGGTTCGCAAGATGCATGGGCGCCAGCTCCGG
>JANNRN010000251.1:0-7468 GCA_031401375.1 Phyllobacteriaceae bacterium
GCCTATGCCAACCAAGCATTTCGGGCTAGAAGCCCCCGATTGAATTCAACCAGACAAGGTTTGGCGCATGTCCGACGACCATTTCGTCCGCGAAGTTGACGAAGAAATCCGATCTGACCAATTCAAGTCGATTTGGGACCGCTACGGCCTGCTCATGATTGGCGGCGCCGTCGCAATCGTGCTGGCGACTGCCGCTTGGCGCGGCTACGAATATTGGACGGACAGTCAAGCGTCGAAATCAGGGGATGCCTTTCTTGCCGCTGCAAAACTTGCAGCCAGTGGCGAAAATGATGCGGCGCTGTCCGCTTTGGCGGATATCGAAAAGTCCGGCTTTGGCTCTTACCCGGTTTTGGCAAGGATGCGGACCGCAACCGTTGAAGCCGCCAAGGGAAATGCAGCCAAGGCGATCGAATTGTTTGATGCTGTGGCAAATGACGCGAGTATTGATGATGCCATTCGAGACATGGCGCGTCTGCGGGCAGGCCTGTTGATGGTCGACAATGGCACATATCAGGACGTTGCCGCACGGGTGGAAGTTCTTTCCGCCGCGGCCAGTCCGCTGCGTCACTCGGCCAGGGAAGCGCTGGGCCTTGCGGCATGGAAAGAAACTAAAGCAGCCGAGGCTGAAGCCTTTTTCAAGCAGATTGCCGACGACCCGGATGCGCCAAGGAACCTGGCCGAGCGCGCGAATCTCATGCTGGACGTCATCAAGTCATCGGGCCTGTCGCCTTCCAAGGCTGGAGCCTGAGGTGAGCTTTGTCTTAGCGATCGTCGGGCGGCCGAACGTGGGCAAGTCGACATTGTTCAACCGGCTGGTGGGCAAGAAACTTGCACTGGTTGACGACCTGCCGGGCGTAACGCGTGACCGGCGTGTTCATGATGGCAAGCTCTATGACCTGCGCTTTAAGGTCATAGATACCCCAGGGTTAGAGGAAGCGGCGGAATCAACACTTCAAGGCCGCATGCGGGCCCAAACCGAGGCGGGTATCGCCGAGGCTGATCTCGTGCTCTTCATGATCGACGCGAAAAACGGGATCATGCCACTGGACAGAACGTTTGCAGACCTTGTGCGCCGCAGCGGAAAAAAAGTGGTGCTGGTGGCCAACAAGTCCGAGGCGCGCGATTCGCAATCCGGCTTTCTCGATGCCTATCGCCTTGGACTGGGAGAACCTTGTCCGATCTCTGCGGAGCACGGCGAGGGAATACCGGATTTGCGCGAGGCGATCATCGCTGCAATCGGCAAGAAGCTCGCCTTTAACGAGGAAAGCGAAGAGGACATTGAATCGGACGCCGAGGGCGTTGACGTCGTTGATCCTGATTTGGAGGCGGAGACCGCCTATGATGTGACCAAGCCGCTAAAGATCGCTATCGTCGGCCGGCCAAATGCCGGAAAATCGACACTGATCAATACGCTGCTCGGCGAGGACCGGTTGCTTACTGGTCCGGAGGCTGGAATAACCCGCGATTCAATTTCGGTGGACTGGGAATACAAGGGGCGCAAACTTCGCCTTTATGACACCGCCGGCCTTCGCCGCAAATCTCGCATTGAAGAGAAGCTGGAAAAGCTCTCGGTGGGGGACACATTGAGGTCCATCCGGTTTGCTGAAGTGGTGATCGTTGTCTTCGACGCGACCATGCCGTTCGAAAAACAGGATCTTCAAATTGTCGATCTCATCGTTCGCGAGGGCAGGGCGCCGCTCATCGCGTTTAACAAATGGGATTTGATTGCGGACAGGCAAGCAGTCCTTGCGGAGTTACGCGAGAAGACCGGCCGGCTTCTGCCGCAAATCAGGGGCATACGCGCTGTGCCCGTATCCGGCGAGACTGGCGAGGGATTACACAAGCTGATGGACGAAGTCATTGAGACGCACAGGGTTTGGAATCTGCGCGTTTCAACGGCCAAACTCAATCGCTGGCTCGAAGGTGTCATCGCACACAATCCGCCGCCGGCAGTTTCTGGCCGCAGACTGAAGATCAAATACATTACGCAGGTCAAGGCGCGGCCCCCAGGCTTCATGCTGAGTTGCACGCGACCGGAAGCGGTGCCGGAATCGTATACGCGCTACCTCGTCAACAACTTGCGCGAGGCTTTCGCCTTGCGCGGTGTGCCGCTCCGAATCGTCTACCGCGCTTCGGAAAATCCCTTCGCCAAGGATGACCGGTGAAATTTCCAGGCCAAAGGCTTTGCGGTTAACCGTCCGTCAAGGTTAATGCATCATTTTCCAGGGAGTGGTTGAGTAAGCGTTCCCGGAGTGAGTTGGTGTTGATACTTGAGTCCCACAAGCGGCATGTCCGCCCACGCCGCAACTTTGCCGCCCCGGTCCTGGTCGGCGCCGCGCTTTTCCTCTCATTGACAAGCTCGATCGCCTTTCAGGATATGGCGAGTCTGGTGAGCGGCGCAGAGTCTGCTTCCGTCCGCTGGCAAGGGTTTTTGAAACCGGCAGCTGCAGGATCAGTGCACCAAGCGGAAATGCGCTTTGCCGATGGTTCTGTGACAACTGGGTCAATTGCCGGAGCGGGGCTTGAACAGCCCGGCATTGGCACAATCGCGTTCACGTCCAAGCACGGCGCGCTGGATCCGCTGCCCGACGAGGCTCGCATCAACCGGTCTGAAAAACAGGGCCGCATTGTCTCAGTTGCCCCGACCGCTCCGCCTAAAGCATTCAGCGCCGGTTCTGTGCTCGATCGCCAGAGTTCCTTGCTGCGCCCCTCGCTGCCGAGTGAAGTGAAAATGGCTTTCACCAAGGCCGGGTTCAAAGGCAAAGAAATCCAGATTGCACAGGTCTTTTACGACAAGGCCAATAAGAAGCCTGCCAAGCCAGATCTTCCAACTTTGATTGCAGAACTCGCGGACGACAAAACGATCACCATCTCCGCCAATGCTTATGCGCCGGTGGAACCTGACTTTGCGACAGAATCGCCGTTTCAGAGCCTGCTGAAGCTTGAGCCGAAAAAGCTGACCAATTTGAGCCCGGTTGAACCAGGCGGTCACGCCTGGGCGGCGCGTCCTTTGCCAGCTTCAGCCTACACTCAAAAGGAACAGGGTTGCCTGGCGGCCGGCATTTACTTTGAAGCGCGCAGCGAGAGTGTGAAAGGCCAAGCGGCTGTTGCGCAGGTGATCCTCAACCGCGTCCGCAACCCGACCTATCCGAACACGATCTGCGGCGTGGTGTATCAGAACGACAAATGGCGCAATCGATGCCAGTTCTCGTTTGCCTGTGACGGAATCAAGGACCGCATTACCGAACCGTATCATTTGCGCAAGGCGCAGGAAGTAGCCAAGGCCGTCACAAACGGCACCATCTGGCTTCCGGAAGTCGGTTCATCAACCCACTATTACGCTGATTACGTGAAGCCGGGATGGGCGCGCTCGATGAAGAAGATGAAGAAAATTGGCCGTCATATCTTCTACCGCACGTATGGCGGCGGCTGGATCTGAGCCAAAAATCTTGCCTTGATGGCCGGTATCGTGAGCGGCGACTTGTCGCGGCACCATAAACATTTGATATGAGTAGATATTTTCCCAGAGGTCGCGCTGCCCGCCTTGCTTGACTATGGGTTGGCGCAAAACTAAATTGCCCGCGAATTTGATGCGGGTTGGCGCCTGCACGTCTCGGGCAAAAGGAGGCTGCCATGGCCGCCGGGAAAAAGCCGGAAAAAGCCGGTTCTTCGGGAGAGCAAAACGCCCAACTCCCTGATTCCGAACTTGAAAGCCGCCGCAAACGCCTTGGCGTTGCCTTGGCGGAAAAGGACTTCGATCAAGGACGCCAACGCGACGAGGCCGGACGCAGGCGGATCAACTCGGGCGGCATGGCCTACGCGGTCAAGATCTCCAGCGAGTTCATCGCGGGAATTGTGGTGGGCACCGCAATTGGTTGGCTGATCGACAAACTGGCTGGCACATCGCCATGGGGGCTCATTGTTTTCCTGCTTTTGGGCTTTTGTGCTGGAGTTTTGAATGTTTTGCGATCTGCGGGCTTGATTGCGGTGAGTAAATCGGAGAGAGGGTTTGATCAGAGACCCTCAGACAAGATAGCGACGCCGAAGGGCAACGCTTGGGCGGACGACGAAGAGGACTGACGAAGTGGCTGGCACGGATCCAATCCATCAATTCCAGATACAAAAATGGGTTCCGCTTGAGATCGGCGGCTATGATGTGTCGTTCACCAATTCCGCTGCCTTCATGGTGGCGACGGTCGTTATCGGATCGGCATTTCTGTATTTTTCCACCGCGGGACGCAGCCTGATACCCAGCCGCCTGCAATCAGTTTCGGAAATGGCCTATGAGTTCGTGGCCTCGACACTGCGAGACAGTGCGGGCACTTCCGGCATGAAGTTTTTCCCCTTTGTTTTTTCGCTGTTCATGTTTGTGCTGGTGGCCAATCTTTTGGGCATGATCCCTTACTTCTTCACGGTCACCAGCCATCTGATCGTTACGTTTGTTCTGGCAATGCTGGTGATCGGCGTTGTCGTCGGCTACGGCTTTTACAAACATGGCTTCAAGTTTCTCAACTTGTTCGTACCGCAAGGCGTGCCCGCCATTCTTATTCCGCTGGTCGTGATGATCGAGGTGATATCGTTCCTCTCCCGCCCGATCAGTCTGTCTGTGCGTCTTTTCGCCAACATGCTTGCCGGGCACATCACGTTGAAGGTATTCGCCGGGTTTGTGGTCTCACTTTCGGCAATGGGCGTTGTCGGTATTGGCGGCGCCATATTGCCGCTGGCGATGACTGTGGCGCTGACGGGACTTGAGTTTCTGGTGGCGTTCCTGCAAGCGTATGTATTCACCGTGCTGACATGCATGTATCTCAACGACGCCATTCATCCGGGACACTGACCAGATAAAGAAATTGCGGCGGACGACCGCCTCAAAGAGTTTCAACAATAGCGATTCAAAAGGAGCTTGAAATGGAAGCAGAAGCAGCAAAATACATCGGCGCCGGCATTGCCTGCCTTGGCATGGGTGGCGCAGGCATTGGTCTGGGCACGATTTTTGGCAACTATCTGGCGGGTGCGCTGCGCAATCCCTCCGCTGCCGATGGCCAGTTTGGCCGACTTATCTTCGGCTTCGCGGTGACAGAAGCTCTCGGAATTTTCTCGCTCCTGATCGCGCTTCTGCTGCTTTTCGCAGTTTAAGTTCGTCAAACAAGCCTTTGCCGGCCGCAAGCGCTGCGGCCGGTTCTCTCGTGTGAGGACGCGCCATGTTTGTGACCTATGCTTTTGCCGAAGAAGCCAAGCCAGCGGCGCCTGCAGAGGGTGCTGCTCCGGCAGGCGAGGTGACGCATACCGAAACCGGTGTTGCGCAAGAAGGTGGGCATGGCGGCGTATTTCCCCCGTTTGATTCGACGACCTATGCCTCCCAGATTCTCTGGCTTGCGATTACTTTCGGCTTGTTCTTCCTGTTTCTCAAGAAGGTCATTCTGCCGCGCGTTGCCGACATTCTGTCGACCCGCGAAAGCCGCATTTCCAGCGACTTGAAAGCTGCCGACAAGATGAAGACCGAGGCCGATGCTGCCGTTGCTGCCTACGAGCAGGAACTCGCTGCCGCGAGGGCCAAGTCGGTTGAGATCGCCAACAAGGCCAGCGACGCGGCAAAGACAGATGCTGCCGCCAAGCGCAAGGCTGCAGAAGAAGCCCTCGACAAAAAGCTTGCCGAAGCGGAAGCCAAAATCTCCACGATCAAGGCCGCCGGCATGAAAGACGTAGGCAAGATCGCAGAGGATACAGTCGCTGAAATCATCAAACGGCTGATGGGTGTCAGCGCTACCGCCGCGGAAGTATCCAGCGCCGTGAAATCAGTCAAAGGGTAACGCCATGATGGACAACACCTTTTTTGCTTTTGTCGGGCTTTTGATCTTTCTGGGCATCATGGTCTATGTGAAGGTTCCGGCAATGATAACGAAGGGTCTGGACGCCCGTGCGGACAAGATCCGGGCCGACCTTGCTGAAGCCAAGCGTCTGCGGGACGAGGCGGCCGAACTCTTGGCGGCCTATCAGAAGAAACGCAAGGAAGCCGAACAGGATGCATTGGACATCGTCACCGCCGCCAAACGCGAAGCGGATGCGCTTGCGGCAGACGCCAAAGCGAAGACCGAGGAATTCGTCAAGCGGCGCACTGCCATGGCGGAACAGAAAATCGCACAAGCCGAGAATGACGCCATCAACGCGGTGCGCTCATCAGCCATCGACATTGCCATTGCAGCTGCCGGCAAGATTTTGGGTGAGAAGGCAAGCGGCGGTCTTGCCGCTGACCTCTTCAAGCAATCGCTAAGCGACGTGAAATCCCGCCTGAACTGAGTTGCGGCCAGATCGAATTTGAAAGACGCCGGCATGCCGGCGTTTTTTCGTTTCAGGTGCAGCGCACCGGTGCAAACGAATAGCGGTGCAGCCGCGGCACAGGCCCGTTATCAGATATCGCCCGCATATGGAATGCGCTGCCGTAACCCATGTGGGACGCGAAGCCATAGGCTGGGTGATTGCCGTTCGCCAATGTCATCATCCGGTCCCGCATGACCTTGGCGACAATCGAGGCGGCCGCCACCGAAAGTGATCGCTGGTCGCCCTTGATGAGCGCCGTACCCGGGCAGGGCAGGAGAGGCGGAACATCGCGTCCGTCCGCCAGAACATGGCCGGGCGAGACGGCGAGTGCGTGAACGGCGCGGGCCATTGCCGCAAGACTTGCCCGCAGGATATTGCTGTTGTCGATCTCTTCAGAGCACACCGAGGCAAATGCGACGGCGCGCGCCTTTTCAAGAATCCGAACAAATGCCGCCTCCCGCATTGCTTTGTTGAGACGCTTGGAATCATCAAGCCCTTCAGGCAGGTCGCCTGGGTCAAGAATTACGGCTGCGGCGACAACCGGGCCTGCCAGGGGCCCGCGCCCGGCCTCGTCGGTTCCGGCAACACAAGCGCATCCCCGCGCAATCAATGCTGCTTCAAGGACAAAATCCGGTTTGGCGGACATGTCGAAAAGGGGTGGAGAATCGGAAGCGCGGCGGGTCATGTTGCGGCAAACCTAGCCCGGTTCCGATTCTCCAAAAAGCCCTCCCGATTTCGGGAACAGGGAGGGCTACAACTGCCGGCGGGGTAACCGGCAGAAGCTGGTCTAACAGCCTGCTAGAACAGGCTCATTTGCGCTCCCGCCTGCTTGGGGGCAACAAACAGATCGCTGCGCAGCCGCTTGTTCTCGACATTGAGGCCAAGCCGCTTGGCCGCAAGCTCGAAGCGGCGGCCGATCTGCCAGGCATAGGGACCGGCGCCGGTCATGCGCTTGCCCCACTCGGCGTCGTAATCCTTGCCGCCGCGCATCGAGCGCAGCAGGGTCATCACATGCCGGTAGCGGTCCGGATAGTTGCGCAGCAGCCATTCCTTGAACAGCGGCGCCACTTCCAGCGGCAGGCGCAGGAGTATGTAGCGTGCGTTCTTGACCCCTTGCGCGGCGGCGGCGTCCAGAATTCGCTCCAATTCA
>JANNRN010000252.1:0-3198 GCA_031401375.1 Phyllobacteriaceae bacterium
GAGAGCTTCGCGGCCTATGACGCCTTCACGCGCGCCTGGATGCTCGCTGCGCGCCGGGTGCTGAAACCGACCGGCTCAATCTGGGTCATCGGCTCCTATCACAATATTTTCCGCGTTGGCTCGATCATGCAGGATCTCGGGTTCTGGCTGTTGAACGATGTTGTCTGGCGCAAGAACAACCCGATGCCGAATTTTCGCGGCCGCCGCTTCCAGAATGCCCATGAAACGATGATCTGGGCCTCGAAAGACGCAAAATCAAAGGGTTATACGTTTAACTACGAGTCCATGAAGGCCGCCAATGACGATCTGCAAATGCGGTCCGACTGGCTCTTTCCCATTTGCACCGGAGCCGAGCGCCTGAAGGACGAAAACGGCGACAAGGTGCACCCGACGCAAAAGCCGGAAGCCTTGCTGGCCCGTGTCATTCTCTCATCAAGCAAGCCGGGCGATGTGGTGCTGGACCCGTTTTTCGGCAGCGGCACCACCGGCGCGGTCGCCAAGCGGCTTGGCCGGCATTTTGTGGGCGTGGAGCGGGAACAGGAATATATCGACGCGGCGGAAAAACGCATTGCCGGGATCAATCCGTATGAGCGCGCTGAGCTGACGGTGATGACCGGCAAACGCGCCGAGCCGCGTGTCGCCTTTGGCAGCTTGATCGAGGCGGGGCTTGTCAAGCCGGGCCTCGTCCTCTTCGACACCAAACGCCGCCACGCCGCCATTGTGCGGGCGGACGGAACCGTGGCGGTAAACGGACAGGCCGGGTCCATCCACAAAATGGGAGCTACCGTTCAGGAGCTTGATGCCTGCAATGGCTGGACCTATTGGCATTTTGAAGACGGCGGCAAACTGAAGCCGATTGACGATATCCGCAAGACCGTTCGCGATGGGATGGCGGCAGGGGCGTAAAATACGTCACCCCGCATTCGTCATTCCGGAATTGCGCAGCAATATCCGGAATCCATGCCTGAACTGAAAATTGAATGGTCTCAAATTCAATTATTTGCAATGTTCTGGCATGGATTCCGGGTTCCGCTGCGCGGTCCCGGAATGACGAATTTCAGGTTTTGCTCTTGTCTTGCCTGAACAAGTTTTAACATCTCGGCAAACTTTTTGTCTCAACTGTTAAAACAGTTTGTTATCGCATTCATCTTTACACTCAATCTCAATTGCGATAAAAATCCTATCGCAATGAAGATCGAAATCGGAAACAGCTGCGATAATGTTCACCCCCCTCAGCCTGCGCCAGGCCCGCGAGTTCACCGACACGATGCAGGCCTTTGATGGCGTGCAGGAAGTGACTGAGCGGCAGCGCGCGAACCGGGGCACGCTGACTTTCCGTGTCACCAACGGTCATGATTATCTGGTCAAATGGTACTATCAGGACGAATTGCGCAAGGCGAAGGTCATCGGAAAGCGGTCGCCGCAGACGGAAGCCATCGAGCGTGATTTCAATCAGTCGCGCAAAGCGCTGGACGCACGTGCCAAGTCATTGCGGACCAATCTCGAAAAACAGGCCAAACTCAATGTCGCCGTCGGCATCGCCCGGCTGCCTTTGGTTTCGGCCCGGATCATTCGCGCATTTGAGCGAGCCGGTATCGGTTCCGAGCGGCTGAAAATCGTCGGCACTCATGCGCTTTATGCCTATGAGGCCATGGCTGGCGGCATATTCGATGCAGGTCTTGTCGCAACACAGGACATCGATTTCCTGCTCGATCCGCGCGCGCCGCTGCGTTTTATTGTGAGCGACGATCTGAAGGAAGAAACGCTGCTTGGCGTCTTGCGTTCGGCGGACCGTTCATTCGACGCCACGCGCCAGCCGTTTCGCGCCCGAAACAAGGACGGCTTTCTCGTAGACATTATCAAGCCCGAGAGGGCACCGCCGTGGAAGAATGAGGCGTTCGAGGCAGGAACGGGAGATTTGCAGCCTTCGCCAATTTCAGGGCTGCAATGGCTCGAAAATGCAGAGGCGTTCGCGCAGACCGTTATCGACGCTAAAGGTCTGCCGGTTGTGATGAACGTGCCCGATCCCCGTGCTTTTGCCATCCACAAATACTGGTTGTCACAGCGGCCTGACCGCGAACCTGCCAAGGCGCGGCGCGACAAGGCGCAGGCCTTCGCCGTCGCCAATCTCGTCATCTCGGAATTGAAACATCTGCCGTTTGACGGCCGCTCGCTGCGCATGTTGCCGCGCGAGATCGTGGCTGACGCGATTGCCGCGTTCCGCAAGGCAGAGCCTGAAACCGCAACCTGATCGCCATCATCAAACCTTGAAGCCGAACTCCTCCAGGTCCTCGCGCAACTTGACTGCGTCGGTAAACAAAATCGCCTGCCAGCCGCAGGAATGGGCGGTGAGGATGTTGGGCAGGCTGTCGTCGATGAAGAGGGTTTTTTCCGGGTTGAGATCGAATGTTCTGGTGTGCAGCTGATAGATCGCCGGATCAGGTTTGACGAGTTTGACATCGCCCGAAACCGTGACGCCGCGCGTCTCACCAAGGAACGGCCATCTCGATTTCGCTTCAATGAATGTGTCGGATGCAAAGTTCGTCAGCAATGTCACGTCGTGGCCGCCCGTGATGAAGTGCCTGAGAATGGTGACGCTGTCTTCAATCGCAGGGCCGACCATATGATGCCAGTCGCGGCGAAAGGCCTGAATGTGCGCCGCCTTGCCGGGGTGAAGTGCGATCAGCTCAGCTTCGGCGTCTTCCCATGAGCGGCCGCGGTCCTGCTCAATGTTCCAGGCCGGCGAGCAGATTTCACTCATGAAATGGCGGCGCTCAGCGTCATCGGGAATGAGCCGATGAAACGGCGTTTCAGGATCGTAATTGATCAGAACCTTGCCGATGTCAAAGACGATGTGGTTGATTTCGGTCACAAATTTTCTCCGGATCAGGCAAGCGCAGCGGAGATGGCCTTTTTCATCAGGGTTGGCAAGGCTTCCGCGCCGTGATCGGCGGACCACCAATGGCCATCAGGCGGCGAACGGTCAATTTCGGCGTGAAACACGACGAGTTCGAGTTCAAAATGGGTGAAGACATGACGGACGGAACCGCAGCGCCGCCAGTCGGCAGATATCGGCGCCGCCTCCGGGCCGGTTGCGCCGTCAATTTGCGCTGACCAGTTCGTGGTGGGCGCTTCGCTCATGCCGGCGAGCAATCCGGTGTTGCGGCGCTTGCGCAAGAGCACTTCGCCCTTTGAATT
>JANNRN010000253.1:0-4282 GCA_031401375.1 Phyllobacteriaceae bacterium
GTCGCCCGTCACCATGACAACGCGGGAAATTCCTGCCGCTCTGAGCATGCCGATCGCCAAGGGCGCATCCGGGCGCATGCCGTCTCCCATGACAAACACCGCCGCAAGAACGCCGTCCATGGTCATGAAAATTGTCAGCACGGATTGTTTGCGAAACTGCATAATGACACCTTCGGCCCAAGCAGGCAGCGATGCGTTGTCGCAGATCAGCGCCCGCGAGCCGGCGCGAATTTTTACCCCATCCACCACGCCTTCCATTCCGGCGCCGCGATACTCGCGGATCTCGGTGGGTTGCGAAAGTGTCAACCCGGCGATGCGTGCAACCTCCACCAGGCTGGCGGCGAGCACATGCTGCGAGGCCTGTTCCAACGATGCCAGATACCGCAAGGCATTGGCGCTGCTGAGGCCCGGAGCCGTTACGGTGGCAAGCAGCCGCGCGCCGCCGTCAGTCAATGTGCCGGTCTTGTCAAACATGGCGGTGTGCACCTCCGCCAATGCTTCCAGTGCCGCTCCGCCCTTCATGAGAACGCCCATCTTTGCCGCACGCGAAACCCCGCCAATAATTGCGACCGGGGCGGCAAGGATCAAAGGGCAGGGCGTGGCCACAACCAGAACCGCGAGGGCGCGGATGGGGTCGCCGGATGCAGCCCATGCAGCGCCGGCGACCAAAATGGTTGCAGGCAAAAGCCACAAGGCAAACCGGTCGGCCAGCCGCAGAAAAGGCGCCTTGGCGGTGTGGGCCGCCGCCACCAGCCTGACGATGCCGGCGTATGTGCTCTCGTCTGCAATCGCCATGGCGCGCATGCGGAAAGCCTCACCCGCATTGACAGTGCCGCTTTGAACGGCCGCGCCACAACGATGTGTCTCCGGCAACGGCTCACCGGTGACAGCCGACTCGTCGATGACCGCCGACGCATCTATGACGACCCCGTCGACCGGCAGCACTTCGCCTGCAAGCACCTGCAGCTCGTCGCCCACCCTGACATCGGCAACCGGAACCTCGAGAAAGACTTCGCCGGTTTTTCGCCGGGCCGAACGGGGCGTGCGGTCCGTCAGCGCCCTCAGATCATGCTCGGCGCGGCCACGGGCATAGTCTTCCAGAACATTGCCGCCCGAATACATGATCGCCACAACGAGGCCGGCAAGCGGCTCACCCAGCGCAAGCGCGCCGGTCATTGACAAGAGCGCGATTGCGTCAACCCCGACACGGCCAATCCAGAAATCGCGCAGTATGGAAAAAGCGAGCGCAGCAGTGACGATGCCCGTTGCGGCGCCCCAGATCCACGCGGCTTCGGTCGGCTGTTGAAGTGCATATGCCGCCAGTCCGGCCGCAAGACTGACAAGCGCCATGGCAAGAAGCGTGCGATGCAGCCCTGTCTCACTCAATCGCGATTATCCCCGGGCAAGATGCAAGCAGGTGGGTTTCAAAGACTGTCAATGACGTCTTTGAGAAGGCCGCGAACGGTGGCGGCAACTTCGCCCAGCCCCGGATTGGTAACGGCGCTCATCGACGCGATCGGATCAACGGCGGAAACCTCGACCTGTCCCGGGCTTTGTTCGATCAGGATAACATTGCAAGGCAGCATGGTCCCGATCTTCTCTTCGGCCTGGATGGCGCGGTAGGCGTATTGCGGGTTGCAGGCGCCGAGGATCATGTAGGGCTTGAAATCGACTCCAAGCTTCTTTTTCATGGTTTCCTTGACGTTGATCGTTGTCAGAACGCCGAATCCCTTGTCGGCCAGCGCCTTGGTCACATGCTCGACAGCGGCATCGAATGACATTGTGAGGGTCTTCTCAAAATAGTAGCTCACGGCACTTCCCTTTTCTGCGCAAATAAGAACCATGCATGTTCAGGTGTCCAAACGCATTGATGTCGATCAACGCACTTGATGGCTCATCAAAAGCAAAGGACAATGCGCTAAGCTCGGTGTTTGCCGGTTTTTGTTCCAGGGACAAGTGACATGACCATCCGTAATCTGGACTTTGCCGTTCATCCAAAATCCGTAGCCGTGGTGGGGGCCACCATTCGTGAAGGTTCGGTTGGCAATGTTGTGCTGCGCAATATCGTGAACGGCGGTTTTGAAGGCGATATCTGGCCGGTCAATCCGAAATATCATGAGATCAACGGGCTGTCTTGTTACCCGTCTGCACGAAGCTTGCCCGGTCCTCCCGACCTGGCGGTCATTGTCACACCGGCGGCAACAGTGCCCGCTATCGTGCGGGAACTTGGCGAGAAGGGAACCCGCATCGCCGTTGTCATTACCGCTGGCATTACCCGCGAAAATGGTTTGAAACAGGCAATGCTCGATGCGGCGAAACCATTTCTGTTTCGCATTATCGGGCCGAATACGCTGGGACTGATGGTGCCCCCGGCAAAACTCAGTGCGGGTTTTGCCCATATGGCGGCGGCGCCCGGTGAACTAGCCTTGTTGTCGCAGTCCGGAGCCATTGCGACCTCGCTCATCGATTGGGCGGCGGAGAAAGGCCTCGGTTTTTCCCATATTGTGTCGCTGGGCGATATGGCGGATGTCGATGTTGGCGACTATCTCGACCTGTTGGCCGGAGATGCCAGGACAAGGGCTATCCTGTTGTATCTGGAATCGATTCCCAATCCGCGCAAGTTCATGTCGGCGGCGCGCGCCGCCGCGCGGCTTAAGCCGGTCATCGCCATCAAGTCGGGCCGCCACGACGAGGCTGCAAAAGCGGCGGCGACGCATACTGGCGCGCTGTCGGGCGCGGACAGGGTTGTGGACGCGGCGCTGATGCGCGCGGGGATCCTGCGGGTGCGCGGCCTGTCCGAATTGTTTGACGCGGCCGAAACAATGGCGCGCTTTCGCCCGCTCGATCGCGCAAGGGTTGGAATTGTGACCAATGGCGGCGGCGCCGGCGTTTTGGCCGTCGATCAGCTCATTGATTGCAGGGGCGAGTTGGCCGAGCTTGCCGCCGCAACGATTGCCCGCCTTGACGCGAGCCTGCCGCCCACATGGTCACGCGCCAATCCGGTCGATATCATTGGCGATGCCCCGGCCGGCCGCTATACGGCGGCTGTCGAAGCGGTTGCCGATGATGCAGGGATTGACGCGCTCATGGTGCTGAATTGCCCGACCGGGCTGGCCGCACCGACAGATGCGGCGAAGGCGCTGGCGGCTCTTGCAAAGGATGGATTGATCAACGGCAAGCCGGTGCTGACCTGTTGGCTCGGCGAGCATACAGCGCGCGCGGGCCGCAAGATCCTGCAGGACGCGGGTGTTGCAAGCTATGAAACACCTGCGGCTGCGGCAACTGCCGTTTCGTATCTCGGTGATTGGTCGCGGGCCCAAAAGGCGCTGATGCGGGTGCCTTCGAGCCGCAGTCACGACGTGCAGAGCGGTCGCGATAAAGTGCTTCCCCTCTTTCGCAAGGCAGCGCTTGAGGGAAGGCGGATGCTGACCGAGCCCGAGGCCAAGGCGGCTATTGAGGCTTATGGCATTGCGGTCCCGAAAACCGTGGTCGCAAGATCAATTGACGAAGTGGAGAGCGCCGCCCGGGATCTGCTTCAAACATCGCCGAAAATCGTCGTCAAGCTCCTGTCAAAAGAGGTGACCCACAAATCCGATGTCGGCGGCGTGGCGCTGAACATCGAAACCCCCGGCGCGGCGCGTGAGGCGGCAATCGCCATTGAAAAGCGCGTCAGCGCCCTGGCGCCGCAAGCGGGTGTTGACGGCTTTGCCGTGCAGCCGATGATCACGCGCGACAAGGCGCAGGAACTGATCCTTGGCAGCAGCCTTGATCCCATCTTTGGGCCCGTGATCGTGTTTGGCGCGGGGGGCGTTGCGGTTGAGGTGATGGATGACACGGCGATCGCCCTGCCGCCCCTTGATGACGTGCTCGCCGGCGACCTGATCGAGCGCACCAGGATTGGCCGCTTGCTGGCGGGATTTCGCGACCGAAAGCCGGCCGACCGTGCCGCAATTGCCTATGCGCTCAACGCCGTTTCGCAAATGGTGGTGGATTTCCCCTGTATTGTGTCAATGGACATCAACCCGCTGTTGGCGGACAGCGACGGGGTCATGGCGCTTGATGCGCGCATTCAGATCAACCCTGACCTGGTTGAGCAACCGGCGCCCAATCCGGGTCTTGCCATTCGGCCGTATCCACTTGGCTGGGAGCGCGAGATTGTCTGCAACACGGCGACATATCTGGTTCGTCCAATCAAGCCAGCCGATGTCGCGCTCTATCCGGATTTTCTCGCAAAGGTTTCTTCAGATGACATGCGGATGCGTTTTCTTGCGCCAAGGCGGGT
>JANNRN010000254.1:0-17404 GCA_031401375.1 Phyllobacteriaceae bacterium
AACCGCCCAGCCGAAGGGCAGGCTGAGAAGCGCGAGCGCAGCTGAAATCAGCGTGAAGTAGATCACGATGGTGATGGCGCTTTCGCGGCCGATAAGGCGGCGGATCTGGATCATCGCCCCGGCGGCGAAGGCCGCCGATCCCAGCACCGCCAGTGCGCCCCAAGCAGCCTTGATGTTGGCGGCGCCCGGCTCGGCGAATATTGTCAGGCGCGGCCAGGAGACGATCAGCACGCCGATGAGGCCGACAAGAACGGCGGTCCAGCGATAGGCCCGCACCTGCTCGTTCAAAAGAACAGCTCCCATGACAACCGTGATGAGCGGCATGGCGTAGCCGATGGTAACAGCCTCGGGCAGCGGCAATTGTGTCAGGCCGTAGAAGCCAAGCCCCATCGAAATCACACCAATGACGCCGCGCCACAGGTGCCCCGCCGGATTGACAGTCCTGAACTCGGCAAAGCCGTCGGCGCGCCAGAACACCCAGATCAGCACCGGAATGAGTGCGAAGAACGACCGGAAAAAAACGATCTGGCCCGGTGGAACCTGATCGGCCAATTTGACGAATGTGTACATGGTGATGAAGCAGAACACCGCTCCGATCTTGAGCGCGATACCCAGAAGCGGACGATGCTCACGCCGGTCACCGTTATGTGGGTTCATGCTGACTCTGCGTCCTGAATGGCTTGCCACACCCGCATCGACGTCGCCGGCATCTCAAGGTGACGGATGCCATGCCCGCGCCAAAGCGCATCAACGAGCGCATTCATCACCGCCGGACATGACCCGATCGTCGCGGCCTCGCCCGCGCCCTTGATTCCCATTGCATTGGTGGTGGAAGGCACGTTGCGCGTCTCAAAGTCAAACCTCGGAAAAAGGTCGGCGCGCGGCATGCCATAATCCATGAAACTTGCTGTCAGGAGTTGCCCGTCGCTGGAATAAACAGCGTTCTCAATGAGCGCCTGACCGACACCTTGCGCCACACCGCCATGCACCTGGCCCGCAAGCAGGATCGGGTTCACCACGACGCCGAAATCATCGACGATCGAATAGCGCTGAATCTGAGTTGCGCCGGTTTCAGGATCAATCTCGACTTCGCAAATATGCGTGCCGTTCGGGTAGGTCGCCTCGTCCTGTTCGAACTCGCCAATTGCCATCACATCCTGCGGCGACTTTGCGGCGCGGGCGATGCCGGCAAAGTCGATCTGGCGGTCGGTTCCCACTATTTGCGCCATGCCGTTGACAAGCTCGATATCGCCTGCGGAGGCCTCAAGTTCATCGGCGGCAATTGCCTTGATTTTTTCCGCGAGCGCCATGCCGGCGCGGCTGACAGAGACACCGCCAAGCGGAATTGAACGGGAGCCGCCGGTGCCAAATCCTGTTGCCAGTTCATCCGTGTCGCCTTGCCGGATGACAATCCTTGAGATGTCGAGGTTCAGCTTTTCCGAAGCAAATTGCGCATAGGCCGTGGCATGCCCCTGGCCGTTGGATTGTGTGCCGATCCGCACTTCCACCATGCCGTCGGCGCGCAAAATGGCCAGAGCCGGTTCGGAGCCCTTGAATGCGCAAGCCTCGACATAAGTCGCCATGCCGATGCCGCGCAGTCTGCCCGCCGATTTTGACGCCGCAAGCCGTTTGCCGAACCCGGACCAATCGGCCAGCGCCATGGCTTGGCGAAGATGGCCTTCATACTCGCCGACGTCATAGGTGCGCCCGACTTGCGTGCGATAGGGAAATTGATCCGGTCTGATGAAGTTGCGGCGGCGAATTTCGTCTGGCGCCAGCCCCATGTCACGGGCGCATTCATCGGCGAGCCGCTCAATGAGATAGGCGGCCTCCGGACGCCCGGCGCCCCGGTACGCATCGACCGGCGCGGTATTGGTATAGACGCCCGTGACCGTCAGATCGACGGCGCGAATGTCATAGACGCCGGTGGCCATTGTCGCGCCAAGTTTGGGGATAAGGCCGCCATTCTCCGAAAGATATGCGCCCATGTTGGCGATGATCTTGATCTTGAGGCCGAGGAAACGTCCGCCATCGTCCATGGCCATTTCGGCCGCAACCAAGTTGTCGCGGCCCTGGGCATCGGCAAGGAAGTGCTCGGTTCTGTCGCCGGTCCATTTGACAGGGCGGCCCAAACGCTTGGCCGCTTCAAGAACCAGCGCGTATTCGCGATAGGTCAAGGCCTTGGGCCCGAAGCCGCCGCCCACATCCGGGGTGATGACACGGAGTAGTTTCTTCGGGATGCCGAAGACTTTCTCCGCCAGGCGCTTGCGCACGCCATGCACCCCTTGTGAGCCGGCAGTGAGGACAAACCTGTCTTCGTCCGCTTTCCATTCGCCGATGGCAGAGCGGGTTTCGAGATAGTTGGCGATCAGGCGGTTGTTGCAGAATTCAATCCGGGTGATGTGATGCGCCTTGGCAAAAGCTCTTTCGGTCTTGGCGCGGTTGCCGTAGTTCTCGATATAGGCAAGGTTTGTCTTCGCCTGCGGCCAGACCAGCGCAGCGTCCGGATCGAGCGCCTTTGCGGTCTCGGCGATTGCCGGACGGCTGTCGAAGTCGATTTCGATGAGTTCGGCGCCATCCTGCGCCTGCGCCAGCGTATCGGCGACAATGAATGCAACTGCGTCACCGACATGCCGGACTTTTCCGTCGCACAGGATCGGGATGTCCCGTGTTGGATAAAATGTGCCGTCCGGCTTCTTCAATTTGTACCACGAGGCCAGCGGCTTCAGGTGTTGGATGTCCCTGGCCGTCAAGACAAGCCGCACGCCGGGGGCAGCTTTCGCTCCCTTCAGCGACACGATCCGGAATGACCCGCAAGCGACAGGCGAGCGGAGGACGAAACCGCGCAGGCAGCCGTCTTTGACAATATCATCTGTGTAAAGCCCGCGGCCGCGCAGGAAGGAATCATCCTCCTTGCGCAGCACCGATGCGCCTACACCAAATTTGGGAGTGAATTGATTCATGAAGGACCCTGATTAACCGTGCAGGGCATGCGAACCTGACGGCAAATCGCGAAAGATGTTGGCAATGTTCGCAATTTCGCCGACTTGGCCGGATTTGTAAACCTTTGAAGTGGCAAGCGGCCGCTCAAACAGGTTAACTTGGCGTGCCGGGACTTTTTCGGCGGCACAATCGAAAAGCGGGAAATCATGCGAACAGATACGGGCAAGACGTTTCGGCTCGAAGACTACCGCCCGACCGACTACTCGATTTCGCGAACGCATCTTAAATTCCGGCTTGATCCGAATGCCACAATTGTCAAAAGCAAACTGACGATGTTGCGCCGCGCCGGAATTGCGCAGGACACACCTTTGACGCTGGCGGGCGAGGATCTGAAACTTGTGTCCGTTGCCATTGATGGCGCCAAGCTTGGCGACAACGCCTATAGCGCCAATGACGAAGCTCTGACGATCCACAACCTGCCGGACGGCGAGTTCGTGCTTGAAATCGAGACCGAAATTTCACCGTCCGCAAACAAGGCGCTGTCCGGGCTTTATCTGGCGGAAGGCATCTATTGCACCCAGTGCGAGGCCGAGGGTTTTCGCCGGATGACCTATTTCTACGACAGGCCGGATGTTCTGTCGGTCTATTCGGTGCGCATTGAGGCGCCGCAAAAGGCGGCGCCGATCCTGCTGGCGAACGGCAATTCAATTGCTTCGGGAAAGCTCGCCAATGGCTGGCACTTTGCCGAATGGCATGATCCGCATCCAAAGCCGAGCTATCTGTTTGCGCTGGTCGGCGCTGACCTTGGCATGATCCGCGACGAGTTCATCACAATGTCCGGTCGCAAGGTGGAACTGCGCATCTATGTCGAGCACGGCAAGGAGCGCATGGCCGACTACGCCATGGATTCTCTCAAGCGGTCAATGCGCTGGGACGAGACGCGTTTTGGGCGCGAATATGATCTCGACATCTTCATGATCGTGGCGGTGTCCTCCTTCAACATGGGCGCCATGGAGAACAAGGGGCTGAATGTCTTCAACGACAAATATGTGCTCGCCGACCCGCAGACAGCCACCGACAACGACTACGCGGGCATCGAAGCGGTCATCGCGCATGAGTATTTCCACAACTGGACCGGTAACCGCATCACCTGCCGTGACTGGTTTCAGCTTTGCCTGAAAGAGGGTTTGACGGTTTACCGCGATCATGAGTTCTCGGCGGATCAGCGCTCGCGGGCGGTCAAGCGGATTGCCGAAGTGCGCGGCCTGAAAGCCAACCAGTTCCCGGAGGACCAGGGCCCCCTTGCCCATCCCGCCCGCCCGCGCAAATACCGGGAGATCAACAACTTCTATACGTCGACCGTTTACGAAAAGGGATCCGAGATCGTGCGCATGTTCGCGACGGTTTTGGGCAAGGCGCTGTTTCGCAAAGGCATGGACCTTTACTTCGAGCGCCATGACGGCGGGGCTGTGACGATCGAGGACTTTGTCAAATGCTTCGAAGATGTTTCCGGCCAGGACCTTTCGCAGCTTGAACAATGGTATCATCAGGCGGGTACGCCCAACCTTACCGTCAACGCGGCTTATGACCGTCCGTCGCGCCGCCTGACGCTGGAGGTCGAACAGAGCTGTAAGGCGACGCCGGGGGAAAGCCGCAAAAAACTGCTGCATATTCCACTCGCCTACGCCTTGTTCGGGCCGGATGGCAGTCAGATTTCGCCAAGCGCCATTTCAGGCGTGATGGCGCAAGACGGCATTCTGCACCTGCGCAAAAAGCATCACCGTATCGTTTTCGACGGAATCAAGGCCCGGCCGGTGGCCTCGCTGCTGCGCGGATTTTCGGCTCCGGTCACCGTCAGCTTCGAGCAACGCACCGAAGACCAGCTGTTCCTCGCCCGGCATGAAACCGATCTGGTAAGCCGTTGGCAGGCGTTGAATGATGTGGCGACAATCGCCCTCATTGAGGCGACCAAGTCGCGCCGCGGCAACGGCAACCCGGCGTTTCATCCAGACCTTGTCACGGCGTTTGGCGAGATTGCCCAGGACGAGCGCCTGGAGCCGGCATTCAGGGCTCTTGCCTTGACCTTGCCGCAGGAGGGCGACATTGCGCGGGAAATCGGGTCCAATGTCGATCCGGACGCGATTCATGAGGCCCGCCTGGCGTTGAAGCAAAAGATTGGCGCAACGTTCGCCAGCGTGTTCGCCGGATTGCTCTCCACGCTTGCCGACGGCGGACCCTTCAGCCCGGATGCCGCCCCTGCCGGCCGGCGCGCCCTGCGCAACGCTGTGCTTGACTATCTCGCTGCGGCGGCGGGGTCCGCCGATCTTCCTCTGGCGCACTATAACCAAGCCAGCAACATGACCGACCGCATCGCGGCGCTGACAATCCTGACGCACAGATTCGGATCGTCGGCGCAGGCACTTTCCGCGCTTGCCGATTTTGAGCACCGGTTTGAATTAACGCCGCTTGCGATGGACAAGTGGTTTGCGGTCCAAGCTACCGCGCCGGGTGAAGGAGCGTTGAAGACCGTTGTTTCACTGCAGACGCATCGCGCTTTCTCCTTCGACAATCCGAACCGTTTGCGTGCGCTCATTGGCGCCTTTTCAACTGGAAATCCCACCGGGTTCAATCGCAAGGATGGCGCTGGCTATCTGCTCCTTGCCGAGACTGTGCTCCGCGTTGACCGGCAGAACCCGCAAACCGCGTCAAGGCTGTTAACCGCCATGCGCTCCTGGCGCTCGCTGGAAACGATGCGCAAGACCAAGGCGCGGGAGGCTCTGTCCAAAATTGCCCAGGACAAAAGCCTGTCCACCGACGTCAGGGACATCGTCGAACGCACGCTGGGTTAATTATTTCCTAACGAAAGCGAATCATCGCTGGACAAGGCGAATCACTTTTGATTCATTGACCCCGAATCGGGGGTGCGGCGTACCGTTTCGTTCTGCGTGAATTGAAAGTCGAGGGGATGCCTTCATGGCAAGAGCAGATGCGCAACGCGCTTCGGCGGAGAATTTCTTTGTGCGCTTGATAAGGCGGGGGAGCCGCAAGCCGGGGGTGTCGGGACCGGCCCGCATTCTTGCCGGTCCTGCCTATCAAAGGCTTCTGGCGCTGGAACCGATCCTGCGGCGAATCATACCCGGATTAACCCTGTTTTTTCTGCTGGTGGTTGCCGCAGCGCGCATCATGTCATTGACCGCGGCGCGTGACAACATTGAAGCAAACTCCGCCCTCACCCTCAATCTGGCGGCGGCGCAGCTTGCTTCCGCGCTTTCCAACAAAACCTCCTCCGCCAACCCCGTTGACCAGATCATGGTCGATGCCGCGCTTCAGTTCGCCGATTCGCTCGGCACCACGCGCCGGGAAAGCACCCTTATGGTCACAGACCCTGCCCTGAAGGTGATTGCCGTGCGCGGGCGCAATACCGCACTTCTTGGCAAAAACCTCGACATGGTCATTGGTGATGCGCCGCCGCTGTTCCTGTTCGGCGCACGGGCGGGCACCATGTCGGTGACTGTAAACGGAGCAGCGCATCTGGCCGCTTTGCACTTCATTGAAGGTGGCCGCGGCGCCGTGGCGGCCATCCAGAGCGATGATGCGATCTTCGCCGAATGGCGCAAGACGGTCTCGCTCAATGTCACGCTTTTCGTATTGACTTCGGGACTGCTGCTCGTGGTGCTTTACGCTTATTTCAGTCAGACAATGCGCGCCAAGGATGCTGACGAAATCTATCGCCAGACCCACGAACGCATTGATCTGGCGCTTTCACGCGGACGCTGCGGACTGCTCGACTGGGATATGGCGCGCGGGCGGATGTACTGGTCGCGGTCAATGTATGAAATGCTCGGCTACGAGCCGCGCGACGCGATCCTTGCTTTCGGTGAAGTCGAGCAGATCATGCATCCCGATGATGGCGATCTGTACAGCCTGGCCGGCCGGCTGGTTTCCAAAGAAGTCAGCCAGATCGATCATGAGTTTCGCATGCGGCACGCTGACGGTTCATGGATATGGATGCGGGCGCGTGCCGAAATCGTTGATCCTCTGGCCCGCGACATCCATCTGATCGGCATTGCCGTTGATGTAAGCGAACAAAAAAACCTTGCCCGGAACTATGAGGACGCCGACCAGCGCCTGCGCAACGCCATTGAGAGCATTTCGGAATCGTTCGCGCTTTGGGATCAGGACCGCAGGCTTGTCTTGTGCAACACGAAATTCCAGGAACTGTCAGGACTGCGCCCCGATCAGGTCAAGGCCGGAACACCGCGGGAGGAGATCGAACGGGTCAGACCTGTGGTGAGCCAGAAGCGGATGGTCACGGACGGAGGCCCTGACGGCGTTCAAACCTACGAAAGGCAGCTCGCCGATGGAAGCTGGCTGCAACAGAACGAACACCGGATGAGGGATGGCGGGCTCGTCTCCGTGGGCACTGATATCACGCAGATCAAGCAGCATCAGGAACGGCTGACCGACAGCGAGCGCCGCCTGATGGCGACAATTCACGATCTGAGTCTTGCCCGCAAGGCGGAGGCAGAGCGCGTCATCGAGGCGACAGAGCTCAACATGAAGTACCAGGTGGAAAAGGAACGCGCAGAAGACGCAAACCATGCCAAATCCGAGTTCCTCGCCAATATGTCGCACGAATTGAGGACGCCGTTGAACGCCGTGATCGGTTTCTCTGAGATCATGCGCTCGGGCATGTTCGGCCCGCTCGGCAATGACCGGTACGAGGAATACGCCCGCGACATTCACCAGAGCGGGAATTATCTTCTTGGCGTCATCAACGATATTCTTGACATGTCGAAGATCGAGGCCGGCCGCTATTCGCTGGATATCGAGACCATCGATCTTTGCCCGCTCATCAAGGAGGCGGTGCGGGTCGTCTCCGTGCCGGCGGCGGAAAAGGACATCGAACTCATCACGCGCATTGACGATGCCATCACCATCCAGGCGGACCGGCGGGCGATCAAGCAGATCCTGCTTAATCTCTTGTCAAACGCCGTGAAATTCACCGGTCAGCCCGGGCGTATCACGGTGCGCGCCAAGAAGGCCGGCGGCGCGGTCGCGCTCACCATCGAAGATACGGGATGCGGCATTCCGAAGGCTTCGCTCAAAAAGCTCGGCAAGCCATTCGAGCAGGTTCAGAACCAGTTTTCCAAGAACCACGCCGGCACCGGTCTTGGATTGGCCATTTCGCGGTCTCTTGCCGAAATGCATGGCGGCGCCTTGAAGATACGATCGAACGAAGGCGTCGGCACAATCGTCTCGGTTCGCATTCCCTGCGCGGAGATGAGGAAGGCGGCATAATAGACCCGGCGGGTTCGACCGCCGGGCAATATGCTTTTCAATCAGATACTTGCCGTCTTTTCCCGGCTTTCCGATTCAAGCTGGCTCAGTTGGCGTCATTGCCGCCAAACCAGCCCTTCCCGTGCTTACGCATTCCGCGGTCGCGGTGGGGAATTTCTGATTTGACGATCTTCCCGTCATCATTCTTGTCGAGCAGCGCAAACATCTTGCTGCGCGTCTTGTTGACCTCGTCCGCTGTCAGGACGCCGTCGTCATTGGTGTCAAGGCGCGAGATCAGCCGTTCCGCCATGCGCTCCGACCGTAGCCTGGCAATTTCCGCGGCGACCTCCGCTACGGTGAGCTTGCCGTCCTTGTCGGCATCAGCCGTGGCAAAACGCTCGTCGGTCACCTTGGTGACCTCTTCCAGCGTGATGTCGCCGCTCTTGTCGGCGTCCATCATCTCGATTGGCGGAAGCATGCGCGGCCCCTCCGGTCCACGGTCCTGTGCATAGGCCACGGTGGCGGTTGCGCCTGACAGGGTCAGGACGGCGAGTGCGATTTGGGTGTATCGGTTCATGTTAGTTTCCTTTGCATCATCACCCCCGATGCGGGTGTGGTCCTGGATGAGGCCCATCTCATCTTCCGGCCACTGCTTTTCGAACATCGGACTTTCCCAAAACCGGTAACCGATTTTGGATTCGATGCTCTAACGAAGCACGCGGTCAAAAATCGTCTTGACCTCATGCCCCGTATTCCTGACATGCGCCTTCAGCGTCGCCACATCCGGCAATTCGCTGACCTGACACATGATTTCGCTCAGACCCTGCAGCAGGTCATCATCCTTCGGCGTCTCCTTCAGACAGAGCCGCAGCACTTGCGCAAGGTTCGAGTACAGCCGGTGCGCGGTGACAAGCGTATCGCGCTCATCCAGGGTCAGACCGTCAACCTCAAGGGATGCCAAGGTCATGGCGGTTCCGGTTCCCGGTTCGCGGATCTGCGCCGTGATCGCCGCATATTGCGCTATGAACTCAAGATCGATGAGACCGCCCGCCATCAGCTTGACGTCCCAGATGCCTTTCGGCGGCTTCTCTTGTGCAATGAGCGCGCGCATGTCGCGCGCTTCCTTCGCCACCTTGGAGCGGTCGCGCGGCAGCGCGAGAATGGCGCAGATTTCCTTCGTAATCCTGTCCGCAAGTGCAGCATCGCCGGCGACAACCCGCGCGCGCGACAGGGCCATGTGCTCCCACGTCCACGCCTCGCTTCTCTGGTAACTTGAAAAAGCCGGCAGGCGTGTCGCCACGGGACCCTTGTTGCCGGAAGGGCGCAACCTCAGGTCAACTTCATAGAGCACGCCTTCGGCGGTCGGGGCGGAAATGGCGGCAATCAGGCGCTGGGTGAAGCGGCTGTAATAGAGCGATGGCGGCAATGGACGCGCGCCGTCCGACTCCTCGACGTCATCATGATCATAGAGAAGAATGAGATCAATGTCAGACGCAGCGGTCAGCTCACGGCTGCCGAGTTTGCCCATGCCAAGGATGGCCACTTTACCGCCTGAAACCCTGCCATGCCTGGTTTCGAATTCCTGTTTCACGGCCTCAAGAGCGTGCCCGATCAGAATGCCGGCAAGATCGGAAAACGCCTTACCCGCCGCCAGCGGCGAAATCGCCCCGGTCAAAACGCGCACGCCGATCAGGAACTTTTGCTCGGCGGCAAAAATGCGCAACCGGTCAAGCACGTCTTCATAGGCCGCCACATTCTGCAGGAACGCGTTCAGACGCTCGCCCAGATAGGCGCTTGTGGGAATGTCGCGGTAGATGGCCGGATCAAGCAATCCGTCAAAGACATGGGGCTTGCGCGCAATGATTTCGGCAAGGCGCGGCGCGGCGCCCATGATGCGCACAATGAGGTCGAGCAGCGCGGGATTTGAGTTGAGCAGCGAGAACAGCTGGATGCCTGAGGGCAGGCCGGCGAGGAACTCGTCAAAGCGCAGAATGGCGTCATCGGCGTCACGGGTCGCGCCAAAGGATTTCAGGAGCGCCGGCGTGATTTCCGTCAGCCTCTCGCGTGCTTCTCCCGATTGCGTCGCCTTGTAGCGGCCAAAGTGCCATCCGCGGATGACCCGACAAATGTCGCTTGGCCGGGCAAAACCCAGCGCGCGCATGGTCTCCAGCGTATCCGGGTCGTCCTTGTCGCCAGTGAAGACAAGGTTGCCGATGCCGGTCGAAAGCTGCGGCGCGGTTTCAAACAAGGCCGAATAATGCGACTCGACAACTTTGAGTGAGGCACGGATCGCTTCGCCAAATGCGCCGGTATCGGCAAAGCCCGCCAGCCTTGCTACACGCAGCAGGCCCTCCTCATCTTCGGGTAGCGCGTGGGTTTGTTCATCCGCCACCATTTGGACGCGATGCTCGATGTCGCGCAGAAACCAGTACTCGCGCGCCAGCGCATCACGCGTCTCCGGCTTAATCCAGCCGCGTTCTTCAAGCTTGGACAACATCGGCACTGTCTCGCGGCCGCGCAGATCCGGCGCCCTTCCCCCGGCGATCAACTGCTGTGTCTGCACAAAAAACTCGATCTCGCGGATTCCGCCCCTGCCGAGCTTGAGATTATGGCCATGGACGGCAATTTCGCCATGGCCCTTGTGGGCATGAATCTGGCGCTTGATTGAATGAACATCGGCAATGGCGGCGTAGTCGAGATATTTGCGCCACACATAGGGCGTCAGTTCCTTGAGCACGGCCTCGCCCGCGGCAATGTCGCCTGCGACCGGCAACGCCTTGATCAGCGCCGCGCGCTCCCAGTTCTGGCCCC
Source organism: Phyllobacteriaceae bacterium (assembly GCA_031401375.1). Taxonomy (GTDB): domain Bacteria; phylum Pseudomonadota; class Alphaproteobacteria; order Rhizobiales; family Rhizobiaceae; genus JANOYJ01. The sequence goes on from JANNRN010000254.1 coordinate 11,035, forward strand.
GGCTTTCATAGTAGTGCAGGGCCATGTCCACTGGGATGGCAATGGGCGTTGAGCCCGGGTCGGGGCGTAATCGCAGATCCGTGCGAAAAACATAACCGTCGGCGGTGCGCTCCTGCAGGATTCTCACCATCCGGCGCGTCAGCTTGGCGTAGACTTCGATACCCTCATATTGATCCTTGAGCGCAGGCGAGCGGCCGTCAAAGAAAACGATCAGGTCAATGTCCGAAGAGTAATTGAGCTCGTTCGCACCAAGCTTGCCCATGGCAAGAATAATCCAGCCGCTACCGCTCTCGGGATGAAGCGGATCGGGCAGTTGCAGCAAGCCCTTGGCATTGGCATCGCGCAGCAAAAATGCAACGGCGGTGCGCACGCAGGCAATGGCCAGCCGCGACACGCGCTCCGTCGTTTCCTTGCCGCCAAACTGCCCAGCCAAATCTCCAAGGGCGATCAGAACATGGGTTTCGTGCTTGGTGCGGCGCAGGAAAGTCATCAGTTCGGCTTCCGGCCAATCCTCAAACGCCGCATTCGACACCGAATTGATCAAGTCATCGACGCGGACGTGCAAAGGGACATCGAACAGTGTTTCAAGGATTTGCGGACGTGCGGTGAGCACATCGCGGATAAAGGGTGACAGGTCGAGAACTGCTGCCAGAAATGCGCTTGTCCCGCCGGCCTTGCGGATCAACGCTGCCAGCCGCGCCGATCCGTTTTGCACGGCGGCGTCAGCGAGTTCTCCAAGGAGGCGTCCGGAATTGACCACATCCAAGGGCGCCAGCTTGCGTGGTTCGGCGTTGAAGAACACGTGCGATGCCTCGCCGGATTGAGTGTCCAAGGGCCTCATGCGGCAGCCCTTTTCGGAAACGTCAATTCAACATTGAGGCCGGGATTGGCGCTGCCGATCTTGAGCGAACCCTTGTGCAGCTTCATCACCGCCTTGGCAAGGCTCAGCCCGAGCCCGGAACCGGGCGCCGTCCGGCTTTTCTCAAGGCGGACAAATCGTTCGGTCGCGCGCTCGCGGTCTTCTTCGGGGATGCCAGGCCCGTTATCCGTGACGATGATGCGACTGCCTTGCGCGTCCTGCAGGAGTTCGACCTTCACCACGGGCTTGGCATTGCCGCTTTGTGAATACTTGATCGCGTTGTCGACCACATTGGACAGCGCCTGGGCGACGAGTTCCCGGTTGGCCAGACTTGTGAGCGGCACGACATCGCCGCGCACAAGTTCGACGCCCGCCTCCTCCGCAACCGGCTCATAGAGATCAATCACGTCATCGACGATCGAAGCAATGTCGGCCGGCTCCATCGCCTCGGAAGAATAGCCTGCCTCCATCCGAGAAATCATCAGGATCGCATTGAAAGTCCTGATCAACTGATCGGATTCGCTGATCATGTCCTCAAGCGCCTCACGGTAGCCGGCGGCCGTCTGCCTGCCCGCCAACGCGGCTTCGGCCCGGTTGCGCAACCGGGTCAGCGGCGTCTTCAGATCATGGGCGATATTGTCGGAAACCTGCCGAAGCCCTTCATTCAATTCGCCAATGCGCCCCAGCATGGCGTTCAGGTTCTCCGACAGGCGGTCAAATTCATCGCCCGAGCCGGTCACCGGCAAGCGGCCGGTCAAATCACCGCCCATGATGCGGTTGGAAGCGACGGTCACGGCCCCGATGCGCTTCAATGCCTGACGCCCGACGAAATACCAGATCAAAAACGCGCCAAGTCCCATCATGGCGAGCGCCAATGTCAGCGCGCGGCGGATGATCAGACGGAAACGTTCCGGCTCGGCAAGATCGCGCCCGACCAGCATGCGCATGCCGTTGGGAAGGGCGATAATCTGGGCGAGCGCGGGATGGGCGCGTTCGTTGGCGCTTTCGGCAAATCGTTCGTAGTTGAAGGGGCGCTGCGTCCATCCCTCGCGCGACAGAATGCCCGGCTCGATCTTTTCGACATTGCCGACCAGTATCCGTCCGGATGCATCGGTGACGAGATAGAGATTTGCGCCGGGCTGGCGCGAGCGCCGGTCAATGGTGCGCACCAGCGAGGCAAGGCCGCCGCGCTGATAGACGGCATTCAAACCAACGATTTCCTCGCTGATGCTCTCGCGGGTCTGCGATGTGAGGAAGCGCACGGATTCCCCGGTCATGTAGAAGACAAGCACCACAGCGCAGAGGGTGAACAACAGAAGATAAAGCGCCGAAAGCCGCGCCGCGGTCGTCCGGAACAGAACCCGCAGGCTTCCCATCAGACTTTCCCGGGCGCCTTGAGCATATAGCCGGCGCCGCGCACCGTATGCAGAAGCGGCCCGTTGAACCCTTTCTCGATCTTGCCGCGCAGGCGCGAGATGTGCACGTCGATGACATTGGTTTGCGGATCGAAGTGATATTCCCAGACGCTTTCAAGCAGCATGGTGCGGGTGACAACCTGACCGGCATGGCGCATGAGATATTCGAGCAAACGGAACTCGCGCGGTTGAAGCGTGATGTCCTTGCCTGCGCGCTTGGCCGAATGTGACAGCCGGTCGAGCTCAAGATCGCCGACACGGTAAACCGTTTCAACCTCGCCTGAGGCCAAGCGCCGTTGCAGCACCTCGACGCGCGCGAGAAGCTCGGAAAATGCATAGGGTTTTGTCAGATAGTCATCACCCCCTGCCCGCAAGCCTGTCACACGGTCATCGACCTGCCCCAGGGCTGACAGGATCAGGGCGGGCGTCTTGTTGCCCTTGGCGCGAAGCGTCGAAATCACCGAAAGCCCGTCCCGGCGCGGCAGCATGCGGTCAACGATCATGACGTCATAGTTTCCGCCATCCGCCAGAGAGAATCCGGAATCTCCATCCGGCGCCAGATCCACCCTATGGCCCGCCTCGCCAAATGCCTTGGACAGGTACTGAGCGGCATCGCGGTCGTCTTCGATGATGAGTATTTTCATGGGCTGACTATCGGATGTCCGTGCAAAATTGGCAATGTTCATGACGGCGGCCCGGTTTGGACAAAAGGGTGGCAGCGGGAGTTTGGGCGCCCGCTGCCGGGAACGCCCCTGAGTCCGGCGGGGGTGACCTGAAACCGGACTACAGGGGTGCTCCGTTAGCCTTGCGTTACGGGAAGCGCGACGAACCGACTGCCGTTTTCTGCGTCTATCTGCATCAAGACCGCCTTGCGGCCGCTTTTCTGCGCGCTCGCAATCGCTGCTGAAACGTCCTCAGGGCTGTTTACCGGCATTGAGTTCACCGAAACAATCACGTCTCCGGGATTGAGACCTCGCTCGGCGGCAGCGCTGCCGGGATCAACATCCATGACAACCAGACCCGCACCCTTGTCGTTTGGCGCAACCGAAAGGCCGAGCTTGGCAAGGTTTTGCTTCTCCGCCTCGACAGGTTTGGCCTCCGCCTTCTGTTCGGCATCTTTCAGGGTCTCGAGGGTGACTGTCAGCGTCTGGGGTTTTCCATCGCGCCAAACGGCAAAGTCTGTCTTTGTTCCCGGCGCGATGGCCGCGACTTTGCGCGCCAGATCCTTTGGCGTTTCCACGGCAACACCATTGACCGCCGTGATGACATCGCCTGTCTTGATTCCGGCCTTGGCAGCCGGGCTGCCCTCCTGTGGATCGTTGACGAGCGCGCCTTTCGCCTCGGCCAGGCCAAGGGATTCGGCGATTTCATCGGTGACCGGCTGAATTTGCACGCCCAGCCAGCCGCGGTTGATCTTGCCGTCATCCATGAGGTCATTGACCACTTCCTTGGCGGTTGAGGCCGGAATGGCGAAGGCTATTCCAACATTTCCGCCGGAGGGCGAGAAGATGGCTGTGTTCACACCCACAACTTCGCCATTGAGATTGAAGGCAGGGCCTCCCGAATTGCCACGGTTGACCGCCGCATCGATTTGCAGAAAATCATCATAGGGACCGGCGCCGATGTCACGGCCGCGTGCAGAGACAATGCCCGCTGTCACCGTGCCGCCAAGCCCAAAGGGATTGCCGACAGCAACCACCCAATCGCCGACACGCACGGAACTGTCGTCTCCGAACGCCACATAGGTAAACGCGCGGACCGGCTCGACTTTCAGCACAGCCAGATCAGTGCGCTGGTCCTTGCCGATCAGCTTGGCATCCAGTTCGGTTCCATCGCTCAAAACGACTGTGAACGCTTCACCATCGTCCACGACGTGGTTGTTGGTCACCAGGAAACCGTCTTGCGAAATAAAGAAGCCGGAGCCTTGCCCTGAACTGCGCTCGGGATGCTGTCTGCGCTGGCCGAATTTCTCGCCGCGTTCACCGCGGAATTCGCGGAAGAAGCGATACATGGGATGATCCTTCGGCAGGTCCTCAAATCCCGGAAACGGCTCGCCGCGATCACTGACCGGTTGTAGCGGGCCTTTGACGCGCACGCTCACCACGGCCGGCGACACTTTCGACACCACATCGCCGAATCCTGGCTGCTGAGCTGTTTCAACGCGCACTGCCTCGGCGCTTGCCGTGGCGGAATACAAGCCGCTGATGCCTGCCGCGGCCAGAATGATGGCAGTGCCCGCCAATAATGAAACTCTCAACCGCCTTGCAAAACCCGTGCTCATGGAACCTTGGGAATTCATGTCTCTCGTCCTCTTCGATCAGCGCCTCATGTGGAGCTACCTATCGATGAAGTAGGGCCGCGGACATTACGGCGCAATTTCCGCCAGATGAAATCTTCGTAATGTTGGGCAATACCCCGCAGCGGAAATGCTAGGGCGTTTCCGCTTTTGATGGAATCATCAAAAGCACAGGACAACGCGACAATTCAATAACTTAGAGCGCATCTGTGTTTCCGTGAAATGCTGATGCGCTCTAGGGCTTGGTGTTCTTTCCCTGAATCATATCAGATACTTGCCGGCGTTCGTTCTCATCGAGGCCAGGCGGCGGGGAAGCCGCGCCGGCGCTTCGGTATTTCAAAACAAGAACCAGCGCGCCCGAGAAAAGCAGCACGAAGGGCGCGCCCCACAGCATCAGGTTCCTTGGCGAAAATCGCGGCTTCAAAAGAACAAACTCGCCGTAGCGCGCCACAACATAGTCGATGATCGCCGCATCACTTTCGCCGGCGACAAGTCTCTCCCGCACGATCACCCGCAGGTCTTTGGCAAGCTCCGCGTCGGAAATGTCGATGGATTGGTTCTGGCAGACAAGGCAGCGCAATTGCGCGGAAATCGCCCTCGCCCGGGTTTCCAGGACGGGGTCCTTCAGTATCTCGTCCGGGTTCACGGCAAGGGCAAGCGGCGGCGCCAGAAAAAGCGCTGCAAGCAGTGTCAATGCGCGGAGAAACCGGCCGGTCACGCTTCGACCACGGTTTGGCGGCGTCGCGCTGCCGCCTTGGGTGCGCCAACCCGCAAGCGGCGGTCAGACAGTGAAATGAAGGCAGCGGCTGCCATCAGCACTGCGCCGATCCAGATGAGCGTCACCATCGGTTTCATCCAGATACGCACGACCGTGCCATCAGATCCGGATTTTTCGCCGAGCGAGACGTAGATCTGGCTGAAGCCGCGCGTTTCTATCCCGGCTTCCGTTGTCGGCATGGCGCGTGCCGGATAGAAGCGCTTTGCCGAAACAATCTGCGCGAGCTCGGCGCCGGATTGGTCCTTCAGGAAAAACGTTCCGTATTCCTCGTCGAAATTCGGTCCTTTGCGCGTTTGAATCCCTTCAAAGGCAAGCGAGTACGTACCTGTTTCCACGCTATCGCCCTTTTTCATCACCAGCACCTGTTCCGTGCCGAATGCCGTGACAGCGACAATTCCAAGCGCGGTGACGCCGATGCCGAAATGCGCGAGTGCGGTGCCGTAAACCGAACGCGGCAGTCCGGCGAGCCGTGACAAAACACTGGCGCGCGCGCCGTGCGCCAAACCGGATTTGCCCCACAAATCGACCAGACTGCCGATCATCACCCAGACAGCCAAGCCCATGCCCAGCGCCGCCATGACCGGGGCGCCGGTCACGAAGTAAACAGTGGCAAGAGCTGCAAAAATTGAGAGGCCGAAGGCCAGCATCAGGCGTTGCGCAGCGCCATAGAGATCACCGCGCTTCCAGGCGAGCAAGGGTCCGAACGGCATTGCCATCAGGAGCGGGAGCATGAGCGGCCCGAAAGTCATGTTGAAATAGGGTGCGCCGACGGAGATCTTGTCGCCAGTGATGGTCTCGAGCAGAAGCGGATACAAAGTGCCGATCAGAACGCTCGAAGCGGCAGCGGTGAGGAAGAGGTTGTTGAACACCAGGGCCCCTTCCCGCGAAATCGGCTGGAACAGGCCGCCTTGCGCCAAACTGCCCGCCCGCAGCGCAAACAGCGCCAGCGAACCGCCAACGAACAGGGCGAGGATCATCAAAATAAAGACGCCTCGCGTGGGATCAGACGCAAATGAATGCAC